>JANLRI010000043.1:0-4890 GCA_031361565.1 Betaproteobacteria bacterium
TCGAGCGCTGGCTGATCATTCGATCGTGGTTCCTACGTCGCGCACGGATCGCGCCCAAGAGCTACACCTGTCTCGAAAATCTATGTTCTGCGCTTGTTCATATTGCCCAATCCAAGGTCGGCGGAGGGGTTGTTTTCCATGTCGTTGAGGATCAGCCGATGACCACTTCAGCCCTTTTCCATGGATTAGTAAGCGCCGGAGTGGGCAAGGCTCGCCCCTCACATTTCAAGAGTGAACCAATCAAACGCGAAACCACAAGTATTTTGCTTTTTTTGATAAGGCATGTACTTACTTCTTTGGGTATGCGACAGAGCTTCAACGCCTTGGCCCGTCCATTTGTGCTTGATGGGAAAAAAATTCAACAAGAATTGATATGGAAACCTCACGCGCTGATTGACGTGGAATTACAACGTATTATGGTCGACCTACCCTATTCGGAGGAGGGTTCGAAGGGATAAAAACCCTTACAATACGACCTCAGTCAAAGCAGAGAAGAAAACTAAGTCAATGCTCCCGCTCCCCACCAGTTTTAGGACGATTGTTGCGATCCTGCACGACGCCTTCTGGATCCTCGCATGTTGGGTGATGGCCTTTTGGTTCCGGCAGGGCCTCGAACCCGCAACGCTTTGGAGCACCGCGCTATCTACGGTAGGCATTGTCCTTTTGCTACAGCTCGGGTGTTTTTTCGGCTTTGGGCTCTACCGCGGCATCTGGCGCTACTCCAGCTTGACCGATCTTCGGCGCATCGCTATCGCGGTGGCCACCTCGGCTTTGGTCGTCCCAACCGCTTTGCTCATTCTCAATAAAAGTACCGGCGTACCTCGCTTCATTTATCTTATCGACCCACTGTTGTTGCTGCTTTTTATGTCGGCCGGTCGCATGATGTACCGCTGGTGGAAAGAAGAACGCCCACTAGCCCAAGTGATTGGTGCCGGGAAGCCCGTGCTTTTACTCGCCTCCAGCGAGGAGCAGCTCCTCTCCATCGTGAACTCCTTTCGCCGAAGCCCCAACTGGCAGTTGGTGGGCATCATGGAAGAAAAGCTCGGAGCGCACGGTCGCGAGTTGGCCGGTGTACCGGTTTTAGGCGGTTGGCATAAGCTGCCCGCGATGGTGCAGAAATACGGCGTTGGACATGTCATTTTGGAAGATTCCAAGTTAGACCATAACGGCCGCCGTCGCGCTTATGAGCTTTGCGAGTTTGCTCGAGTCAAACTGCTCCTGATGCCGATTGTGGACGACCTGATGAGTGGCAAGGTGCAAATGGCCACCATGCGCGATGTCGAGCTGGATGATTTGCTAGGCCGCGATCCTGTCCACCTGGACACGAAGGGTATTGGCGATTTGATTCAAGGCGAGGTTGTTCTCGTCACCGGCGCGGCGGGCTCGATTGGATCGGAGTTATGCCGTCAGATTGCGCGCTTTCATCCCTCCCTCTTGGTGCTACTTGAGCACAGTGAGTTCGGGCTGTATACCCTTGAGCAAGAGTTCGAGAGAATGTTCCCGAACACGGCGGTGCGTTGCGTGGTGGGCGACATTAAGGATGCGACGCGACTGCGACAAGTATTTCAGCGCTATCGCCCCACCGTTGTGTTTCATGCGGCAGCCTATAAGCATGTTCCCATGATGGAAAGCGAGAATGCCTGGGAGGCTGTGCGCAACAACACACTCGGCACGATGCGGGTGGCAGATGCTATTGGTGCCATGCAGCCCGACTATGTGGTGAAAAAGCTGATCTTGGTATCGACCGACAAGGCGGTCAATCCAACCAGCGTCATGGGTGCCACCAAGCGCCTCGCGGAAATGCTCCTCCAACATTGGAGTGCCCGAACCGGTATTCAAGCCGTGATCGTTCGTTTTGGCAACGTGCTCGGCTCGACAGGTAGTGTCGTGCCTAAGTTCAAATTGCAAATTTCTCGAGGTGGGCCGGTCACAATCACGCATCCCGAAATGCGGCGCTATTTTATGTCAGTGTCCGAGGCCTGTGGACTGGTTTTACAGTCGGCACTCATGGGTGAGAGCCACGAGATTTTTGTGCTCGACATGGGTGAGCCCGTTAAGATTGTTGATCTGGCCAAGGATCTCATCCGTCTGTCGGGTTTTTCTGAAAACGAAATAAAGATCGAGTTCACGGGCCTACGCCCCGGAGAGAAACTCTTCGAAGAATTATTGGGTGATTCAGAAAAAACCTTGCCTACCCGACATCCTAAGATCCGAGTTGCTGGGCTGTCTCCAGTGGCTGGTACCTCTTGGGAAAAGACAGTCTATCAATGGCTCAATCAACCGGGTTGGTTGTCGGATCAAGACGCGCGCAGTGGCTTGACGCGCTTTGTGCCTGCGTACAAGATGTATGAGGAATCCAGCAAAGTGGTGCCTCTCATCCCTATCGCAAAACAGGCGAGTTGAGCCACTTCGCGATCGGAGATGTTCAGGGCTGCGCTCGCTCCCTTAGCGCACTGCTGACCAAGATACCTGAAGATGCGGAACTAGTGTTCTGTGGTGATTTGATCAACCGTGGGCCGCGTTCTCTGGAAGCGCTCGAGGTGATGATGGACCTCGGTCCTCGCGCTCAGTTTGTATTGGGAAACCACGATCTGCATTTTTTAGCGGCAGCTTGCGGCGCACGCAAAACCAGTAGGTCCGACACGCTCGATGATCTACTCAAGTCCGAAAAGGTAAGCCTTTATATCGACTGGCTTCGAGCTCAAAATCTAGCGTTGTCACTATCTATTCAGTCGTTGCAGGCTCTGGCACCGCAACGTCACTTAATTGTGCATGCCGGTGTGTTGCCGCAATGGACTGCAGATCAAACCCTCGCGCTTGCCGACGAGGTTTGCGCCGTCCTACGAAGCCAGGCCTGGGAGTCCATGATTCGCGCCATGTATTCAAATCAGCCTAACCAATGGTGCGACGATTTACAAGGCATGGATCGTTTGCGCTTGATCATCAATGCCTTGACAAGAACTCGCTTCGTTTACGAGAACGGTGCCTTGGAGCTTGACGCTAAGGAGGGGCCAGCGAGCGCGCCAGCGGGAACCCTGCCATGGTTTGATCATCCCAAAAGAAAAACCACGGAAGAGGTGCTTGTCTTCGGACACTGGTCGACCTTGGGACTGGTCAATCGACTTCGCGTCATTGGCCTGGACACTGGCTGCGTATGGGGTGGGCAGCTCACTGCTATGGAGTTAGAGACTCGGCGCATTGTCCAGGTAGATTATCGGGACTGAGCCTCAGGATGCCCCACTTGACCCGGCTGCAGCCCTTCGCGATGGGGCGCGATGCCTAAGCCCGTCAGCTCGCTGATCTGTCGCTCCACTTGCTTACAAAGCTCATGGCGCGTCCCTTGAGCGGCAATTTCCTCCCCCCAGACAAGCTCAGCGTAAATCACCGGGATCTGCATCACTCGCCACAGGGACATCACAAACGTCGTGTCACCGATATATTCAAGCGCTTCGCTTAATTGACCTTCAGAATTCTTATAGCCAATCGCGAGAGGTTTCACGGGTACGGCCGCATCGAGCGCCGCCTGAATCAAGTTTGCATGGAACGGTAAGAGGCGAGCGCCATCATTGGTGGTTCCTTCCGGGAAAACTGCTACCGTGCGCCCGGCTTGCAAGGCTTTCACGATGTCTTGCAAAACAGTATGCACCGCGCGGCGTTTAGAGCGCTCAATAAAATGTGTCCCGGCACGCGCTACCAATAGCCCGACCACTGGCCAGGATCGAATTTCGGCCTTCGCAACAAACTGCGACGCCTGCACGCTGTTAATGGTGAGGATATCGAGCCAAGACGAATGGTTGGCGGCGATTTGACAGGCCTGTGTCGGGGCGGGTCCGCGCACTTTCAAGCGTACGCCGGCCACCCAAAGTATGGACCGCGACCAATGTTTGATGCAGAAATTTCGCCCGCTCTGACCTAGCAACGGGAAAAGTACGAGCTCGATTACCAAGCCTGCTACCAACAAGACAATCAAAAAAAACATGCGAACAATGGCTCGAACAATGGCCAAAACAAACAACATAGAAGAGCTTATAGCGCCGGCTTGGTGGGCGCCAGGAAGGCCATACGACCACCCACCACGGTGGCTCGGACTCGCCCTTTCAGCTCATAGCCATTGAATGGTGTGTGCTTGCCTTGACTTAACAGGACTTTGGCTGAGCATTGCCAGTGCTGTGCTGGATCGATAATGACCAGGTCGGCAATCGCTCCAGGACTGAGGCCCACAGCGGACGAAGACTGCCCTAAGACTTTTCTGGGCGACTCCGTGAGGTGACGCAGCAGCTCAATCGGAGCAAGCTTTTGCGACTCAGCCCACATCAAACTTAAGGGCAGCAAGAGCTCGAGGGCAGTGACTCCGGGCTCGGCCTCAGCGAACGGCAGTAACTTACCGTCATCTTCTACCGGGGTGTGATCAGAGCAAATCGCATCGATAGTGCCATCGACCAAGCCCAGGCGGAGCGCCTCGCGATCTCGTTGGGTTCTAAACGGTGGATCAACACGCAGGTTGGAGTCGAAAAAGCCAATGTCAAGATCCGTGAAGTGCAAGTGATGGACGGCCACGTCAGCCGTGACTGGCAAACCCTCGGCCTTGGCAGCGCGCAGCATCTGCACGCCCTGGGCGCTGGACAGGCGACACAGATGCACTCTGCAACCTGTTGCACGCACCGCTTCGAAAATTGTGAAAAGCGCGACAGTTTCAGCCATCACGGACACGCCCGGTAAACCAAGCCGACCAGCCACCGGCCCGGCATGCACCACGCCGCCCTTGGCAAGCGCCGCATCTTGCGGATACAGCCAAAGGGTGAACTCAAAGGTCTTGGCGTACTGCATGGCGCGCACCAGCACCTGGGTATCGTGAAGCGGAAATAGGGCTTGAGAGAAACCCACGCAACC
>JANLRI010000462.1:0-2307 GCA_031361565.1 Betaproteobacteria bacterium
TTATCGACGACCCCTTTATTTTCGGCAAGGTTGCGGCCAATCATGCGCTAGGCGATTTGTGGGCGATGGGTGCCGAGGCCCAGTCCGCAACCGCCATTGCCACCGTGCCTTCTGGCCTGGAGGCAAAAGTCGAAGACGCCGTTTTTCAAATGATGGCCGGTGCGGTCGAAGTGCTCAACGAGGCCAACTGCGCCCTGGTCGGTGGGCACACCGGTGAAGGTAAGGAGCTTGCCCTGGGTTTTGCGGTGAATGGCCTGATCGATGAGAACTTGAAGGGGGCCATGATCAAGGGCAGCATGCGCCCTGGCGATGTACTGATTTTGACCAAGCCGATTGGTACCGGCACTTTGTTTGCCGCGCATGCACGTTTGCAAGCGCGTGGGCGCTGGATTGACGAGGCGTTGAAATGGATGGTGATGTCCAATCGCCAAGGCGCACAATGTCTACGTGAATTTGGAGTGACGGCGGCTACCGATCTCACCGGCTTCGGGCTACTCGGGCACTTGGTTGAAATGACCAAGCCCTCCGGTGTAGATGCCGAGCTTCATTTGTCCGCGCTACCGGTAATGGACGGCGCGGTAGAGATGGCCGCTGCGGGTATTTTAAGTTCTTTGCAACCCGCCAATGTGCGTTTGCGCCGTGCCCTTCGCAACCAGGCCGAGATGGTTCAGCATCCGCGGTACCCCTTGATCTTTGATCCCCAAACCGCTGGCGGTTTACTAGCTACGGTGGCGGCTGATCGTGCCGAGGATTGCCTGAAGGCCTTGCGGGCCATGGGGTATGACAAGGCTTGCGCGATTGGTCGGATCTTGCCGCAGGGGGATCAGTTGGAGCCAATTACGCTGGTGGCTTAGGTAATTCTCGATGTTATGATTCTTGAGGGCTCGCTAGTTTTTTTCGGGTAGCTGCGCTCATTACGGTCACCGTGCATGGAGGCCATTCCATGGTCTTGAGTAACCCAATGGGGAGGATCCGAGCCGTGCTGACTCTAGGAAATGCTCAGTATGATGCTGCGGCTCGACGCTTGTACAGAACCAACGGCGAGGAGATTTCGATCCGACTGCAAACGCTAAAGGTATTGGAGTTCTTGATCCAAAATAGCGATGCCTTACAAAGCAAGGAAATTTTGCTTCAAACGGTGTGGAAGGGCCTTGCGGTCACCGACGATTCTCTGGTGCAGTGTATTCGGGAGATTCGCCGAGCGATTGGCGATGAAGATCACAGCATTTTGCAGACCGTGACTAAGCGTGGTTATCGCTTGAAACTGAATGGAGTTTGCGCCAATGCTTCAAGTGTGGCGAATGACTCACCTCACTTTGCTAAAGCAAGGGCCTATTCGGCTGCGGACTCGGCCTTTGCCTCAAGCCTAGCTGTGGCGCCAAGGGAATTGCCATTGGCCTTGGCTGTGCTGCCCTTTACCAGCCGGGGTGGGGACGAGAGTGCGGAGCGTTTTGCTAAAACCTTTTCGGGCGATTTATTGAGCCAGCTCACGCTTCACCCTGAGCTGGCCTTGATTTCCCGTCAAGCCTCTTTTGCACTTCAGGACCAATCACTCTCGGCCTCTGAGGTGTCGACCAAGCTTCAGGCTCGATATTTGGTCACTGGGCAAGTGCAAGTCACAGAAGCCAGCGCACAATGGTCATTGGAGATGCTAGATGGTGTGACTAATCAGGTGGTCTGGTCCGAGAGTCAGAGCAGAAACTTCAGAGATGTTCAGGCTGAAATAGATTTCTTGTTAAAACGCATCGCGGCGAGCATTCAAAACTGCTTTATTGGTTGCAGAGATAAACTTGCGCTGGTCGCCGCGCAAGACTCGGAAGACCCATTTGGTCTTTTTGTAAGCGCAATGGAAATCATGCTTCGCTATACACCAGAGAGCGTACTGGAGGCGCAGCGCCTGTGCGCCTTGTTGGTGACACAACAACCAAATTTCCCAAGGGCATGGAGCGGTCACGCAATTACCGTTGTTTTTGATATGCACCATTGCTTTACTGGGCTATGGAACGATGAACGCGCTGGAGAGTTGCTCGCTGGGATTAACAGGGCCATTGAATTGGACCGAGTCTACGCCTTGTCGTACGGCTTGTTAGCGCAGGCACTTTGCGCCAATGGGCGGTTTGAAGAGGCGCAGGTTGCTATGCGAAAAGCACAAGTTCTCGCCCCTGGCCATGTCATACAGCTCGCTCATCAAGCCTACGTGCATTTTCTCACCGATCAACTCGACCAAGCCCTACGCTGCGCTGAAGAATCACGTGCGGTTGAGGTCGCGTCAGGCTATGCCGGAGGGGGGTTAGCCCATCGAGGTCG
>JANLRI010000402.1:0-1906 GCA_031361565.1 Betaproteobacteria bacterium
ATCGCGCGTTTGCCCTCACCAATCACTGCAGACAAACCTCCCTTTGTGCCCTTCGCTGCTAATTTTGGTTCGAGTATTACCTCGTCGCGCAGAAAATCAATTCGCGCCACACGACCATTGACCTCTTCAATACTTCGGAACGCGCCCGAAGGTGTGCTACCGATTGGCCATTCCACTAACTTAAGCTGCGAGGTCGTTAATGCCTGACCAATACCCAGATCAGTCGCTGCAACCACAACTTTGTTGGAGACCACATTGCCTTGCTCACTCAACCATTTTGCGGCCATTAGAGTTGCCGCAATGCCTGCAATCAATGACAATAAAATCATGATTAAAGCTTTCGAATTTCTCACAGTCACCTCGATCTTTGGCCATCAAACACGGAATTAGCATCAGCATCTCTTACAAAATAGGTATCCCAAGCAATATTCAACGACGTTATGTCAGCAATAGGGTTTCTCTTTTCGTACAAGGCTTGATCATGAACCCGCCCTAAGAGGTCCCTCGGATAGCAAGCTAAGAGCGGCTTGCCAAACCGCTGATGGCGCTCATTGACCAACCAAGAAAAAGCCTCTTCCAAATACTCAACACCAAAGGCCGCGCACTCGTCCTTAAAAAGCTGGGCATACCTTTCAGCAGAAAGTTCCCCGAGCAGAATCTTGTATCCGAAACGGCGCAAAAATGCTTCATCTGCAAGTTCACTTGGCGACAAATTCGTGGAGAAAATCAAACTTAAATCAAAAGGCATCTCGAAACGATAGCCACTGTTGAGCGTCAAATAATCACAATGACGATCTAAAGGTACGATCCATCGGTTCATCAACTCACGAGGCGAGACCATTTGTCGCCCTAAATCGTCAATGAGAAGCATCCCTCCATTCGCCTTAATTTGAGGGGTTGCCTGATAAAACCGACGGGAGGGATCGAACTGCAAATCTAGAGCAGCGAGAGTAAGTTCGCCGCCCACGACTACGAAAGGACGTTTGCATTTGACCCAACGCTCGTCATCACGGCGCACGAATAGAGACTTGACCTGTGATGGCTCTAGACGCATAGGAGTGCCAGAGGTAACGGCTGAAAATACCGATTTGTCGTCTGCTGACACGTGGACCAAGGGATCAAATATTAAGACAATGTCGCCAGCAACATAAATAGCGTGCGGAACGTAAATGCTTCCTCGAAGAATATTGGCAAGACACTGAACTACAAAGGTTTTGCCGCTTCCAGCTGGCCCGTAGAGGAGCGTCGCACGGCCAGAGTTCATCGCTGCACCGAGCGTATCAATAACTACAGGCTCAATCACAACACCTTGAAAAAGCTTCCGAACAGTACTTTGAAAGAATTCGCCCGGCTTAGCGGCTTGTTTACGAAGTTGGTTAACATAAGCTTCAAGAGGCACCGGAAGTGGTCCGGAATATTGACATCGATTGAGCGCCTGCTCCGCCCGAAGTACACCTCCCTCACTCAATTGAAAATGTGCGTCACCTTGCGAATTACCGCTAGTCGATATTTGAAGGAGCTTGCGACTGCGACCTTCCATAGCGAGCTCAAGCACTAAACTAGAGGGCACTCTAAGCAATCCAGCTAGATCTTGAAGGGTTGCTTGATCATGGACAAAAAGTACTTTGACAAAATGCTCCACCATGAACGCAAGTGGTAAGCCCAGCGCCCCAAGCGTTTTAGGATAGTCTGGCGAATCTTGATCGTCGGGACCTTGCTGCTTTGCGCTCTGAAGCATCGAGGCGGTGTTCATCCTAGAACTCGCCATGAAAACAAGCCGTCAATAAAGGATGAACCTACTGGGCTAGCATAAAACCAAGCAGAGGTACCACCAACGATTGCAAAAGCATACGGAAGTCGAGCCACGGAATTCTTAGCAATATGGTCGACCTTGGTTGCGAAAAGG
>JANLRI010000475.1:0-2213 GCA_031361565.1 Betaproteobacteria bacterium
CCGGCTGGGATTGCTCGTGACCACCGGCGTATCGCCACTCAGGAACTCTACAGCCAAGGCCTTAACGATATCCCCCTGCACTTCACCTCTAATACGAACCTTGACCCCAGAGAGCAATTTCGAAGCATCGCCATTGACGAAACTAACCGTCGTCGCACTGGCATCAAATGGTACGCCGCGCACTTTGAAACTGGAGGCTTTCAAAAAGTCTGTGACCTCGCCTTTCACGTCCACTTGGGCATCACCAAGATCTTTTTGAAAGCTCACTTCAGTGGCGGCAATCTTGCCGTCAGCGAAACTTCCAACGACGCGCACTTTTAGAGCATTGGCGAGATCGCTAGCGCTCCCTTTCAGATAGGCCGCCTGACTCGCGTCGACTTTAATCCCATCAAGCATAAAAGTCCGCGCGACAAAGTCAAGCCCCCGAATATGGCCACCAACGCGAAGCAATCCGTTAAGCTCGAATGAAGGTGCCAGCGCCTTGATGGCGGTAGCATTAAGTACGCCCGCTTGCGAAGCCGTATCGCCAAACACGACAACATTCACACCATCGATCAGCGCGTCCAGGTTTGGCACGATGCGCAAAACGTTGGCATAAGACACTGTCAACCCCGCCAACACAAAAGTCTTCGCGCTTTTGTTGAGACCAGCAAGTGTGCCCTTGACGCGCGTGAACGCCTTACTGCCAGGGCTTTTACGTTCAACGCGGCTGGCGATGATGACGCCACTGGCATCGCGCTGACCATATACCTCGACAAAATCTCCCAATGCCAAACCTGACAATCCAGCGACCCCATCGAAGATCGTGTATGAGGCGGACTCATTGGAGGCTTTCACGGTCTGACCCGCAATCACAAAAGAGTCGGCGCCGAGCGAGCTCACAACCCCCATAACTTCGGTGCCCAGGGTGAAACTCTGTGCTTTTTTCCCATCGGCCTGCACGGCGACTCGCATGCCGAGCTTGATATCTTTCAAGGTACCGGCACTCATTTGGGTGGGATCAAGGTCGAGCTTTACAAGTGCAAGATCGTCCTCGTACTTTACGCCTTCGATGATCACGCTCCCGAAACCAGTAACCGCACCGATCGAGGCTTCCTTGGTCGCCAAGGTATTCGCAAGATTATCAATTGCGTTGATGGGCTTGATCGTCACCTTACTCACGCCGCTTGCTTGCTTGGACGTTGCGACCTCTGAGCTTTGGGGCAAGGTGGCCGTACCCACGCTAGAATCACTTTGATCTGCGCAGCCACTCAGAAAGATCAGAGCACACAGGGCACTGCCGAGAAGAGTTGTGTGTAAGGGGGAACCCGTTGTTGTCGTCATCGCCTCAAACCTAAAATCGGTTGCTCAGGCCTTCTCTTCTCTTGAAGACCTCACATTTTCCCTGGCGATGTTGCACTCTCAACTCATTGGTCGAGATTTATGTCACGTTCTAGAAGTGATTATTGTTCGATCGTCGCGGGCCGTATGTGCCTGACTGACAAACGGTCGTCCACATAAGCACCAACGGGTGACAGGCGTCACAGTTTAACTTTTGAAAGCATGCTTGCAATGGCTGCCTCATGAAAAAACCGGCGCGAATCTGGAGATTGGCGCCGGCAAGGAGGGAGGCATCGGGCGGTGGAGTCACCTCCGCCCTATGAGAGAGCGCCTGCAAGTACGCTCTCCTAAATTAGACGTAGGCGGCGAGCGCACCTTTCATTTTTTTCATTGCGCTGACTTCAATCTGACGGATGCGCTCGGCAGACACACCAAACTCATTGGCCAAGTCGTGCAGGGTCAGTGAACCGCCCTCCATATCATCTTTGAGCCAACGGGTTTCAATAATTCGGCGACTGCGCGCATCCAGGCTTGCCAAGGCGGCCTCGATACCATCACTTTGTAAGCGGTCACGTTCGCGCCCTTCCAAGACTTGATCGGGCTGACCATGCTCGGACTTTAGATAGGAGATCGGACCAAAGCCCTCTTCGCCATCGTCACTTTGAGGCTCAAGAGCGATTTCTTGGCCACCTAAACGGGTTTCCATTTCGATGACGTCTTCGCGCTTGACGTTCAGTTTGGTAGCGATAGAGTCGACCTGGGTCGGACTCAGGGTATGGGAATCACCCTTCATCGAGCGCAGATTAAAGAACAGTTTGCGCTGTGCCTTCGTCGTTGCGACCTTAACCAAGCGCCAGTTTTTGAGAATGTACTCGTGAATTTCGGCTTTTACC
>JANLRI010000503.1:0-7050 GCA_031361565.1 Betaproteobacteria bacterium
CGTAAAACTCGAAAGCTGCATGGCGAGAAAGGCCGCCAATATCGCGAGCAGACCCAGCAGTCCACCCTTCGGATTGCGTGGTGTTGCCTCGCCAGAAAAATAAGCGTACCTCATTTGGGACTTCATTTACTTCCCAAAAAAGTCTTTTACAGCCTCAATCACACGATCAACTTCAGCATCCTGTAAGTCTGAAAAGAGTGGTAGTCGCACGAGCTGATCGCTGACCGCCTCAGTCACCGGGAGGTCGCCATGCTTGTAGCCATATTGCATTCCCATCGGGGAGCTATGCAGCGAAACATAGTGAAATACTGCGCTGATCCCTTTGGACTTTAACGAACTGATGAGTGCCGTACGGGTTTCAAGGCTATCCGTGAGCAAGCAAAAAATATGTTGATTGGCAACGCAATGGTCGGGGCAAAGCTGGCGGCGAACCACGCCAGCGTCGACCAATTCAGCGAGCCCTTGTGCGTAGCGGTCGAACACACGTTTACGTTCTCTCTGAATTTTTTCGTGATTTTCGAGTTGAGCTAGCAGAAAAGCGGCGACAAAGTCGGGCGGGAGATAGGACGAACCTACGTCGACCCAGGTGTACTTGTCGACCTGACCTCTGAAGAATTTACTACGATTCGTGCCTTTCTCGCGAACAATCTCGCATCGCTCGCCGAAGTCTGCTCGATTGGTCAGTACGGCCCCGCCTTCTCCGCACACGATATTCTTGGTCTCGTGAAAACTTAGGGCCGCAACATCACCGATGGTCCCGAGTGCTTGACCATGGTAGGTGGAGAAGATGGCCTGGGCAGCATCTTCAACCACGATGATGTTATGTCTTTTCGCAATTTCCATGATTGCATTCATTTCGCAGGCGACCCCAGCGTAGTGCACCACAAAAATGGCCTTAGTACGGCTAGTAATGGCGGCTTCGATCTTCGATTCATCGATGTTCAAAGTATCGGCTCGAATGTCGACAAAAACGGGGCGCGCTCCCCGGAGTACAAAAGCATTAACGGTGGACACGAAGGTGTACGAGGGTACGATCACCTCGTCGCCGGGGTTGAGATTACACAGAATCGCGGCCATCTCCAGGGCCGCGGTGCAAGACGTTGTGATCTGCGCGTGTTGAACCCCGAGTAGAGAGCGTAGCTTTTCGTTGCATGCAAGCGTGTAATGATGATCGCCAGAGAGGCCTCTTTTTTCAATTGCCGAGGCAACATACTCTTTTTCAAATCCGGTCAGGTAGGGCCGATTAAAGGGAATTGGAGAATTCATAGCAACCTTGCATCTTGCAGTTTAATTATGGAAATTGCGGTGTCTTGAAGACGAGAAGTTTTTGCGAAACGAAAAAGAAGACGGCAAGTAAAACAGCCATCATTCCTTGCGAAAGCCAGGCCGCTACATGCATCTGATCAATCAATAGGACCAGCCCGACGTAATTAATGCCATAGCCCACCAGATAGAGCAGGGCAAACTTGATGAACTCTTTGCCGAGTGCTCCCTCACTGCGAAACGTCATGCGTCGGTTAAGGTAAAAACTAAGCACGACTCCTATGACGTAAAGCACCGTCATGGTTGCTTTGGGCGGTGCATCGAAACCATTGACGAGCAAGACGAAGCCGCCATAAAAGAGGGCGTTCCAGGATACACCGATAATAATGAAGGTCAGCACTTCACGCGACACGCTCATCTAAGCCACACCTTCCAGTGAAGGGTGACGACGGGCGCTGGAAAACGAAATCCCAAGGAGACGTAGAGGTTCATCACAGGAATATTGTGTGAAGAAATACGCGTGGAAATGGTTTGACGATGATTCGATTTTTCTCGAGCGATCATGGCTTTCCACACCCGTTTGCCCATCGAGGCTCCTCTGAACTCCTTGGAAATTGCGGTCAGGCTCCAAAACGTCGAATGATCATCCGGATATTCGTTGACGAAAAATCCGACTATCGCTTGATTCTGTGTAACCTTTAAAACTTCCTGCTGACTGTTGACAAAGGCATTTGTGACCCATTGTGAGTAACGTTTGTCGCCCATCTGAGAGTCAATTCTGGGGTCCTGATGGAAACGACCGAATGGGAAGCCACCGTCCGCAATGCGCTCAAGGGCCGCTTGGTCGGCACTACTTGCCACCGAGATCACGAGGCTCGCATCGTCTTGAACTTCAAAGTCTTGAAGATTTTTTAGGATCGGGGAATAGTCTAGTTCGACGAACCGAAAACCAAAGGCCTCAAAAGCATGAATGTCAGACACACGGTCTAAGGGAATTCGAACTGAGCACAACTTGGTGTTGTGATTTTTTAGCCATTCGCCGAGGCTATCGAAGCCGATCATTTGCTGAGTTTCTGAGGCGAGATCGAAGCGCTTCACCTCGGCCACCGGGTAACCGAAGAGCTTAGTATCCCAGGGAATTTCAGCGACTTGAAAGCTTGCGCCCTGAGCGCCGATTTTTTCTAGGTGGAGGTCAAACATTTTGATTCGAGTGAACGCAAATCGACGGCCGCAAGCTCTTTTGGAGGCGTATTCGTTTCCGTAGAAATGAAATAACTCGGTTGGTCCATGCTTTGGGTGTAGATTCGTCCCAAATATTCGCCAAATATACCGAGAGCAAAGAGCTGAACGCCAGAAAAGAGCGAAACCGCGCTGGCGAGAAATGCGAAGCCTGGAACAGATGCTCCGTTCACAAAGAAATTAACTAAGATGTAGCACAAGAGCGCAAACCCGACAATCATGAACGTAAAGCCGAGAAAGCTCGCGAGGTGCAGTGGCGCAGTACCAAACCCGGTGACCAGGTTCAGCGCGTGCTTGGTGAGCTTCCAAAACGTATAGTTGGAAGCTCCGTATTTTCTTAGGTCGTGCTTGACGTGAACGTAGCTGTAGTGGCTCGACGCCCACCCTAATAAAATGTCAATCGATACCGAGGGACCACGGTAGCTACCGAAGGCATTACGCAAACGGGTACGAAAAATTCTGAAAGCACTTACATACGGCGCAACTTCCGCGCCTAAAGTAAAAGCGAGAGATAGCTTCGTCATGCGAGAGGCCAGGTCTCTTAAAAAACCGTGACGTTCCTTTTCAGGCACCCCGTAGACAATGTCGAAGCCCTCTTCAATCTTGGCGAGCAAATTGGCGATCTGATTGGGAGGATTTTGCAGGTCATCATCCATTGTCACGATGAACTCGTATCGAGCTGCACGTACCCCGCAAAGAATGGCATTGTGCTGCCCGTAATTCTTGCTGAGTCGAAGACCCTTGACGCGGCTGAAATCTTTGGCAAGTTGTTGAATCACCTCCCAGGAGCCGTCTCCACCGCAGTCTTCGACAAAGAGGATTTCGTAGGGTCGACCAAGTGCTTGAAGGCTCGCCTCGAGCTGCGCATGCAGCTCAAGCAGAGCCTTGCCTGAACGAAATACTGGAATGACAACCGAAAGGCCGGTCTCGAATGTGTCGTTCATGTCGCCAGGTTTCCATAGTGTTTCGCGTAGAACTGGCGATACTCACCCGACAAAATTGACTCTCTCCAACCCTCATTTTGAGCATACCAACGCACCAGAGAGGCAATGGAATCATCCCATTTTTGGGTCGGCTGCCAACCGAGTTCGCTACATATTTTTTCAGGATTGATGGCATATCGAACATCGTGTCCGGGGCGATCCTTCACGTAAGTAATCAGCTTCTCGGTGGTACCCGCTGTGAGGTTTTTAAATTGATCCACGGCTTTGCAAATGGTTCTAACCACATCGATATTTTTTTGCTCGTTCTTTCCACCAATGAGGTAGGTTTCTCCGACGCGACCTTTCTCAGAGACCAAACGAATCGCATCACAGTGATCATCGACGTGTAGCCAATCGCGAATTTGCGAGCCGTCGCCATACACCGGCAAGGGTTTGCCCGAAAGTGCATTGCAGATGACGAGTGGAACTAACTTTTCGGGGAACTGCCGAGGTCCGAAATTGTTACTGCAGTTGGTGATCACCGTGGGCAGGCCGTAGGTGCGATGCCAGGCTCTGACCAAGTGATCCGAGGCCGCCTTTGAGGCGGAATAGGGGCTGCTCGGGGCGTAGGGTGTTGTTTCGGTGAACGGTGCGTCTTTGGGGCCAAGATCGCCGAACACTTCATCCGTCGAAACGTGAATGAAAAGTTTGCCTGTCGCATCTGTCCAATAGCGCCGTGCCTGTTCGAGCAGGTTGTAAGTGCCATTGATATTGGTGTCGATGAAGGGCTTGGCCTGGTGAATGGATCGATCAACATGGCTTTCGGCTGCGAAGTGAACTACACGCGTAAGGTCGTTGTCCGCGAAAAGTTTCGCGACCAAGGCTTCGTCGCAAATGCTGCCGTGAAAAAATTCGACTCGACCGCTGCGAATCAGCGGATCAATGCTTTGAAGGTCACCGGCGTAAGAAAGCGAGTCGAGAACAAGAATTTTTCCCGAAGTTTTATCGGCGAGACGGTTTACAAAATTCCCACCAATAAAGCCCGCGCCACCCGTGATTAACCAATTTGACATACTGATTCCAAAATGACTATTTGAAGATTTTGTTTTGATTGGTCAGCAAAATAGTGTTTGCCTCAGCTAAAGAATCAAAGGTGCCAGCATCGGTCCATCGGCCTCGCACAAACCCGTACTGTAATTGGCCTTTTTCGATGTACTCATTATTGACCGAAGTAATTTCCAGTTCGCCGCGAGCGGAAGGCTTGATTTGATCAATGATCTTGAACACATTGCCTGGGTACATATAGCAACCCACCACCGCATAATTACTTTTTGGGTTTGCTGGCTTTTCTTCGATGCTTAAAATGACCTTCTCATCGAGCGAGGCGACACCATAGCGCTCTGGGTCTCCGACCTCCTTAAGCAGCACTCTTGCTCCGCCTTTCTGATTGGCAAAGGCAGCAATTTCTGGAGCAATGGAGTATTCGAAAATATTATCGCCCAGGAGAACCACAATATCGCTACCGGCGCTAAAGGCTTCGGCCAACTTGAGCGCATGCGCAATGCCCCCGGCGTTTTCTTGTACTCGGTAGGTAAATTCACAACCGAATCGGTCGCCCGATCCCAATGAGTTCACCACTGAACCCATATGGTGGGTTGAAGTAACAATAAGAATTTCCTTAATGCCGCTTTCAGTGAGTTGTCTGACGGGATGCCAAATCATGGGCTCACGGCCGACGGGGAGCAAGTGCTTGTTCGTGATCTCAGTTAACGGGGCTAGGCGTGTACCAACACCACCAGCCAAAATTACGCCCTTTGTCATTCTTTATCCCTACTCTTTAAATCAATACTAAGTTGTCGAAACGCGACGAACAGACCACTCACATCCCATGCTCTGCCGCGGGTCAGCGCAGCGCGGATATTAGCTGAGTTCAATAGCCGTCAACATGAAATTCGACACGCCTAAAGCGGCCTTTTCAATGTTTGACTAGTATATTTCACGGTTTGCCGGAGATATGTTGTGCCTGCCCATCGGAATGGGTTGCCCGATAGGCGGTGAGCGTTGTTTTGAGCACAACGCGGGCGTTTTAATCAAGAATGTGTGAACTAAGCATTCTTAAGATTGGCTTTCCAATGGCGTAAAAGTTGCCGAAGCGCCTCAGGCGGATTGGTCGGTGGAATCGCCCCACTTTGGTCTTTCGTGTTGACGCCATGACAAGACGCACACACTCTTATTTCACCCGGTTGAAAGCTCACCCAGTTGCGCTCGCGCACAATCGCGATGCCCTGCGGATCGGTTGTTTGCCAGGTTAGGGATCGCCGCGCCGGGACTAGGGCCGCGGTAGAACCATCGGGAGAAATCTTTACACTTCCTTCCGGACCTAAGGGATTTTGCGGGTTCATCGACTTGTCGTCATGCATCGGTATCGCGATGGGGCGACGCCCCGTCCAGCGTTTGTAGCCACGAACCAGATCGGCCTGGAAGATTTGATAGTGAGCAATGCTGTACTTAGTGCCCCCAAGGCTCGACGTTTTTTTGACGCCACCTGGCACCTCGAGATTGAGAGGTTGTTGCACGTCCGCTTTATCCCTGCTGGTCTGGTTTCTCGTCACAATCAAGGCGAGCTCTTTATTGGCTAGCCAGCTTCGAAACTCGCCTTCATTGACTTGCTCGGCCTTAAAAATAGACTCTTCGGCGGCTTCGAGTTTGAGAGGTTTCTGGCTGGGCGGCTTTGCCCTCGCGACGACCTCAACGGCATCGAGCTCCCAGAGATTGCCAGAAAATGTTTGCGATTTATCGGGACTGAACCAGGACACTGACTTCGCCAATCCAGGTGTTAACGCACCTTGAGCTACTGCAAAATTGCCACCAGTCTTTTTGACCTCCCGAATTCGAAACTCTTTGATTGTCGTGGGGTCAGCCTTCGCAGTGGGGGTGTGTGAGGCCAGTAATTGACCGGAGCTTGTCGGTAAAGGATTACGAAATCTACCGCTGGGGATACCGTTGCCAGCATCTGGCTCGGTGACGTCGAGTACGGCCATTGCATCGGCGTTGAGCTCCGGATTACCTCGAATCGAGATAATTTGGTTCGAAGTGAGCGAACCGAACTCCCGTGAGTAAGTACCGTAAAAAGTTCCCGGCTTTAACGGGTCTTCGCGTAAATGAAAGAGCCCAGTATCGGCGCGAATATATTTCCGGTTAGCGCTAAAAGGGTTTGAATATGTATCCGAGACCGATGGGGTGTTTTGGAAGGTTTTGGTCAGATATCCAAACGTGAGCTCATGTCGTCCAATATGGTTTAGGGTGAGTTCTTCGGTACCATCCTCGTTCATTTGCCAGGGCGTGAAAAGATTACTGGTATGAGCGGCGACCGGGCCATAGGGCGTTGAGGCCTGAGTGATTCTTGACTCAGGAAAAACTTCTTGACGAAGACCTAGGCGCTTAGCGCTTGGGGTCTCATCCGAGTAATCGAAGGCGCCGTAAAGCTTACCTCCGGCGGCACGATCAGCATCGGCTTGCTGGTCTCGTTGCAAATGATCCCAACGCGTGAAAATAATGCGGCCGAAGCTATCGATACTTGGAGAAAATAAACCGCTTACGACATGATTCAAGATCCTAAGATCAC
>JANLRI010000547.1:0-3394 GCA_031361565.1 Betaproteobacteria bacterium
CTCGTCTTCGGTGATGGGCTGCGTGGCCATCCGGGGGTAAATACAGGACGACCCTAGATACAGCAGTTTGGTGACCTCGAACAGTTTGGCCGCATGCACAACCGTCGCATGAATCATCAAATTGTCGTAAATGAATTCGGCGGGCCGAGTGCTGTTGGCGAAGATCCCACCGACGGTTCCCGCCACCAAGTAGACGTATTCAGGCCGATTGGCCCTGAACCAGTAGTTCACCGCAGCTTGATCGCGAAGATCAAGCTGCGCGCGGGATGCGGTCAGTACTGAGGTGAAACCGTCCGTTTCAAGACGACGCAGGATCGCCGAACCAACTAGCCCTCCGTGCCCAGCAACATATACACGAGCATTTTTTCTTATCTCGATCATCGACTACCCCTTCGCTCAGAATCCGCAAACAGAATAGGCGGAGACACAGCGCTCAAGAGTGGTTATGCCATGAGGAGTGCTGAGCACCAATGGGCTTGTGTATTCGGGGCCTCCCCAAAGCAGGATGCCGGCCGCTCCAAGATGTACGTTTACAACATACAGAGGTCGACAAACGTGTGTGTTAATTACTCATGGGGCTGGGTTATCGGCTCTTGCTCCAAAAGCATTCGAGTACAACTTTCAACGCAGACAGCACACTTTGGTCACATACTAATAACTATAATTATAATAGCTGAAATCGCGATCCAAGGCTTTTATATAAAATAACCCGCTGCATCCAAAGCGTAGATTGTGGATCCGCCACCACCACAAGTCACATTAAATTGTCCTGAGGGACTAAGACTCACTAAGGCAAACGATGCGAGATTTTGTCCTGTAGCGAACCAATTTATGTTCGAGGTCCCTGGCCAAGGTATGTGACTCGGGTAGAGCGAGAGGTAAGAACCCGAACCACCCTCTGTATTGATTATGCTGATCGATAAAGCGATTGCGGTCGCACCTGCGCCGGCAAAAGACGAAGTCGAAATAGTTTGAATCGCTCCAGTTGAGATCTGAGAAAGTGCAATTCGGGATGGCGAAATCGGGTGAAATTGCCCAGCCGTTGAGGGCCCGGCAAGCTTTCGCCATATGCCCGGAGTTCCGGCGGTTACGCATGCGAACAAGTTTCCTGACCCGTCCCGAATGATATCTCCCGCTGCATAAGTGCCGGCCGTTGGAGCGCCTGAAGCCGTGTGTGCGGAAAGTCCAATACGGCCGTTGCCGCCTGAGAACAGCCCGTACCCAGAGGTACTTTCGCCGTAAATTCCGTAGCCAGTATCTGACAATCCGGCGACTCCCGCACTAGTGCTACCGGAGGATTGCCCGATTACGCCGTTGGATCCCGATGCACCAATCGCTTTGAACCCTCCAACTGCTGTGTTGTTAATGCCGCCACTATTGGTGAGAACAGTCATCGCCGTTCCACTATTCGCCGCATCTCCAATGATTACGCTACTTCCGTTTGCTGCTGCAGCTGGGGTACTGTCCGCCACGACAGTGGCCAGCGCGCCGACAGCGGTAGCCCCAACTAGGCGCAGGATTGATCGACGGCTGATTGAGCGGGAGTCGTCGCCTGGGTCAACTTGATCTGCCACCACTCTACTGAGGGCGCTGGTTCCACCACGGTTACCACTTTCGAGTTCCTCCAATCGCCGCTCCAACGCCTCGATCGCGTTAGATTGACGCTCGATCGCTTCGAGCAGCTTTGTGACTGTTGAACCTTCGCTTGACATGAATATCGCCTCTCACAACGACCGGTCGGCGTTGGCACGGGTTCTACAATATCCATCCGAGTGTCCATGCCTATGCAACCTCCAAACCGTGGACTGGTGAGGACGAATACGGTTGCCGATTTGATGATCCAAACCTAAACATCAACTGGGGATTCAAGGCGAATTGAAGCTGTCAAGACGTGACCAAACTGCAGGAACCCTTGAAGCGCTCCTGCAGGAACCGGCTAGAGGCGAAACGATATCCGCCAGCCCTGCGTTACGTTCTTGTTGGTGAAATCCGTCGACCTAGGTTTGCAGGCGTTCCAGCGCCGCCATCAGGCGTGATCCGAGAGCTGCCGTTCTCAGTTTGCCCGAGCCTGTCCACATTGGCGTTTTCGATCCAGCCGAGAAGAAGGTAACCGTCAAGCTCCGTCGAACCATCCCATCGGTAGTTTGTACACCGGGCACGGCGTGCCAAGAATCGGCAGAACGAACAAGCGCTACCGACGATCCGATTAACGGTGGAATCGAAGCAGCTGAGTCATCAAGATTCCGGCTGTTGAGAATTTGGATGCAACCGCCTACGGAGCATTCCCAACTTTTGTTGAAATAGAGAACATGCGTGGCTACTTTTTCGACCAGGTCGGTATGCGGATCGAGATGCGCCGCAGCACCATATAGATGAGCTGTTACTTCCAATTCGCAAGTGGACAGATCAATTCCTAGAAGACCACCAAGCGCCTGCCGGTACTCATCGGTTCTTAGATCAGAAATCAGGTCGCGCCATGATTCGCTGAGGCCATCGGCAAACAACCTGCCGCTGGTAGCCACAAGACATCGAGACTCATAACGATAGCGCTTTCCACCACCGGAGCCGGCAACTAACTGGTAACCAGTATTCGGAAATGATGCAGCAAGTCTCCCGCCCTCTGCGGGCATAAAAAGGTCGTCAATCACGCCCCAAACAAACGGCAAGTTCTGCAACCGGGCTCGCTCAAAAGAATCGGCTCTTAGAATCTTCATGCCAAAACAATCCGATGTGGTCGGCGATAACCAAGGACCCGTGAAGCGAAAGACATTCCGTTCGAGGGCTCATTTTCCACTCGTGCCCTGCTGATTTCTTTGCAGGTTGTGTCCCAACTGTCGAAGCCTTCGGTTCCGTGCTCCGGTTGCCGCTTCGTTCCAAAAATTGATCCAATCGAATTCCAGTGCCCAGCCACGGTCTCTCTTTTTTCATCCGCCGCACAATTGGGCAATAAAGCATCACGTCCAAAAGAAAAATCGCGTGTAGCCCCGTTCTGTTCATCACGAAGTTTTGAGACTATGCCATGTTTTCTTACCTTTGGGTGAGCGAAATGCAGGACCTCTTTTCCGGCCGCTCTGGCTCCAATCGTTAGATGCAGACTGGAGCTCATCACCGATCGCGAATTCTCGATAGCCGCCAGCAAATCAGAAACCCCGCGGTACCGATAGTTGGTAGCCGATGGGAGCAGCGAAGAAATACGGCGGACATCGTCACCTAACGCCGTTCCAACCTCAACCACCCCTACACGCAACCGTCGAAGCTTGTGGAGCAAAGGAACATCCGTTCGTAAAACTCGAGCCACCGTTGCACTGGCGTGAACCAGTACATCATGCTGCTGGCTCTGTTTCGTTTGAACCCCTGCTCCCCTTCGGCCTAGTCCGAAAGCAGTATCCGGAAC
>JANLRI010000583.1:0-5416 GCA_031361565.1 Betaproteobacteria bacterium
GGCCGCCGAGCACGCAAATTAAAAAAGTCAAAGGACCAAAAGAGAGGCCGATGGCCGGATGGACGTCGTACTGCAAAACAAGAAGGCAAGCGGCCAGGCCGGCCAGGGCACCACCCACCGCCGAGGTGAGAAGATAAATGCGGCCGGGATTGACGCCCATTAGCGGCATGATGGCGCGGTCCTGGCTTATGGCACGAATCGCCGTGCCGACATAGGTGCGTGTTAAGAAGAAGTACGCTCCAACAATGGCCACGGCGGCCACCACAAAGGTAATGATGCGACTCAGGGATAGGCTCATGTCGGCGATGCTAAACACCGGTAGACGCACCCCGAGGCTGCGAAACTCCACGCCAAAGGTCACCGTCGCCAAGGCCTGAAGCAAGAACAGCACACCGCCGGTGACAAGTAGTTGATTGATGGGCTCAGCGTTCAATACGGGACGAATAATGTACTGATGCATAAGTGCCCCCAAGAGTCCCACGAATACAATGCCCGCTAAAAACGCCAAGGCCAGAGGCGCCCCCATGGAGATGTGCATCCAGTAGATCATGTACATGCCGACCATGATCAGCTCGGCATAGCAAATCCACACCACGTCGATGACTCCAAAAATAAGATTGAGTCCCAAGGACAGCAGTGCAAACAAGCCCCCCAAGAGAAGACCGTTAATCACTGCTTCCAGTAGGAAAATATCGAAAAAACCAGCCATTGCGCTCACACTCCCAGATAGGCGCGGCGAATTTGATCGCTGGCCAAGAGTTCAGCGGCATTACCGCTGGTTCGGATCTTGCCAGTCTCAAGCAAGTAGGCGCGATTGACGACTTTGAGCACTTGCTGAATATTTTGTTCAACAATGAGCACGGTGTAACCTTCCGCACTCATTTTTCGGATGACTTCAAAAATGGATTGCACAATCACAGGTGCCAGTCCCGCCGAAGGTTCATCCAGGAGGAGTAACTTTGGCCCGCTCATCAATGCCCGCCCAATCGCGCACATTTGCTGCTCACCCCCTGACATGGTGCCGGCTAACTGCATGCGGCGCTCCTTCATACGGGGGAACAAAGCGTAGACCATCTCTAGCCTTTGCGAATACAGTGCCCGCGCCGAGGGCAGAAAAGCACCCATTTTAAGGTTGTCTTCCACGGTGAGTCTTGGAAATAAGCGTCGACCTTCCGGGACTTGTGCAATGCCTAAAGAGATGACCTCATGGGAGGCAATGGCATTGTAGGCCGTGCCCTCCATAATGAGCTCGCCGCTGCGCGCTTCAATCAGTTTGGAGATGACTCGCAGTAAAGTGGACTTGCCAGCCCCGTTGGGGCCAATCACAGCAACCGCTTCCCCGGCTCGCACCTCAAGAGAGACACCAAACAAGGCCTGAAATGAGCCATAACCGGCCGAGATGTTTTTCAATTGCAACATCGGTGTAACGTCACTCATCGAGCGAGCCCTCTCATGGCTTACCCGCCGATGCCGCGCTAACGCTGAGGTCTTGCGCAGCGATCTGATCCTGTACCGCTTCGGCATCGGTGCCTAAATATACCTCGATCACCTTGGGGTCGCGGGTCACCTCGGAGGGAGCGCCCTGGGCAATCACCTCACCATGGTCGAGCACGATACAGCGGTCGATGACTCGCATTAGTACACCCATGATGTGCTCCACCCAAATAATAGTCACACCGCGTTGATCGCGAATGCGCTTGAGCATATCGGCAGCCTGGTTCATTTCCTGCTCGTCTAGACCACCTAAGCTTTCATCCGCTAACAAAATCTTGGGCTGAGTCGCGAGCGCCCGGGCCATTTCCAATTTTTTTAGGCCGGCTGCGCCCAGTCCATCGACTCGAGCCTCCCGGCTGCGCGGTAAATCAATGAGCTCAAGCGCATCGAGCGCACGCTTCTCGGCTTCACCCCGAGAAATCTTTTCGCTGGCACCGTAGAACGCCGCCAAGGTGGCGTTCTCAAGGATAGAGAGACGACGAAACGGTCGGGGAATTTGAAAGGTGCGCGCCAAGCCGCGCTGACACACCTGATTGGCTGAAAGCCCGCCGATCTCGCGGCCCTCAAGCATGATGGATCCAGCGCTTGGCGCATACAGACCCGCAATCACATTGAAGGTTGTACTTTTGCCGGAGCCATTAGGGCCAATCAGGCCGAGGATTTCTCCCTGGGCCAGCTCAAACGAAACGTTGTTGACGGCCGTAAAACCGCCAAACTGCTTATTGAGCGTGCGAACGCTGAGGAGGGACGAGGTCACGAAGCGTGGATCGACTTAGCTTAATCTTGCCGAGCCGTGCCTATTGGGCCGAGTAGGCGTGTCCTTTGGGTAAAGGCAAAGCAGCATCCTTCGTTTTGATAGCACCGGGCCAGACAATGTAGGTGTCGCTCGCGTTGTATTGCATCACGACCGGCGAGGAGCGCTCATTTTGACCGGCCATTTGATGCCCCGGAGGGAAGAACTTCACACCATAACCCTGAATCGTTCCGCCCACCGGAATGTCCGTTTCCAGTGCTGCTTTGCGCAGCGCTTCGGAATCAAAACCTCCATGCTTCTTGATGGCGCGTGGCAAGACATCACTAAAAAATACCCAGGCGTTATTGAAGCCCATGGAAAGATGAGGCGGGACTTCGTCACCCTTCACGTCGGCCTTATAGCGCTTGACCATCTCCTTGGTGAGGTCGCCCAATCCCGCTTTTAAGGTGGCCGGGTTCAAGAGTTGGGCCGCGACCGGATCGACGTTATAGATGAGATTGGCATCGTCTTTGAAGGTCGCGTAGAGCTTGTCATACTGACCGTAGCCGGCCCCGTGGCCGATGAGCGCTGACCACTTAAGGCCCTGCTCTTTGGACTGGCGCAAGAACAAAGTGATGTCGGGGTTATATCCGGTGTGCAAGATGACGTCAGGGCGAGCGCGCTTGAGTTTGGTCACCAGTGGAGACAGATCTGGCGAGGTTGCGGCATAGCCTTCCTTCAGCACCACTTGCATGCCAAAGCCCTTGCAAGCATTCTCGTTTCCAGAAGCCACACCCGCACCGTAGGGGCCATCTTCATAAATGATGGCGACTTTCAAGTCCTTGGCATCCTTGCCCAGCTTGGCCTTGGTCTGCTCGTTCAAGAAGGTGCAGGAAGCCTCTCCGAATTGGTCGGAATGTACTTGGGGCCGAAACACATACTGGAGCTTTTTATCTTTAAACACTGCGGAGGCAACACAAACATTGGCCCACATGAACTTCTTGGCGGCATCGGCTTTTTGCGCCATCGGCACGCAGTGTGCACTTGAAAACACGCCCATGATGAGATCGACTTTCTCTTGATTGATGAGTCGCTCGGTCTCGTTAATCGCTACCTCGGGCTTGGACTGGGCATCGACATAAATAGGTTTGATCTTCACCCCTTCAACACCGCCGCGCTCATTGATGATGTCGATCGCATACTTGGTGCCCAGGTAGGAAGCGTTGGAGCCGCCTGCAGCCAATGGGCCGGTCAAATCATAGACCACACCGATCTTGATTTCCTTCGGTTGCGCCACGATAGGCGACGTCGCCAAAGTGGCGCTCAAGACCAAGGACCATCCAAGCAGTTTCTTGTAATTCATGAAGTCTCCCCATAGTGTGATCACAACTATCGTACAGAATCTCAAAGGCAATAGTACTTCGCTTTGATGATGGAATGGAATTTAGTAATTGTCGTCCGCAGAGTTTCGACTAGCTTCGTTTCAACCATTTTGGATTGTTAATAGCGAGTGCTTGTTCAAGCGACTGCTTCAGGTGCGCCTGCATGGCAGTGTCCTTGATGGAAACTTCGCCACTTCGAATGTGTAGAGCGAGCTGTTCTGCTTTGAGCTCCGATTCGGCGGACTTCGAGCTGCCCTGCTGAGCGGCGCTTTCACGCTGAACAATGCGCAGCGCGTTAACGGCAAGCCGCGTTTTAAAGCGATGTTCACCTTCTAGAGTGGGTAGGAGTTCCGCCTCAAGATATTGCAATGCAGCCTCAAGTAAGGCGGTTTGACTGGGAATACTCATCAGCCCTGCTCCTCTAACAACTGCATCAAATCCCAAAGCGGCTCCTCAACTCGTCGGCCAATAACGCTATGCTCAAGGCTTACACTGCCGGGCGGCCCTTTAGGTTTTCCCAGACCCATTGACAGGCACATGATGGCCCATTTCACTTGGCCAAAGGCTTCCCAAAACCGCACCCGTTCAGGATCGACGCGCTTGCCGCTCGCGGCCTGATAAGCACGATAGAACGGCTCGCGCTCACCCATACCAGCCACCGGATAAGCCCCTCCGAAGCGCCAAGTTTTTAGACAAAGCCAGGCGAGGTCTTGCATCGGGTCGCCCAAAACGGCAAGCTCCCAATCTATAACGCAGGCGAGGCCATGTTCATCCACAATGAGATTACCGAGCCTGAAATCGCCATGCACCACCGCCAGCGGAACCGGCTCGGGTAGATGCTCCTGTACCCAGCGCAAGCCCCATTCAAGCGCGGGCATCCTGACCTCGTGCAGATCAACAATATTGCGATAGCGTTGCCACTGCGCACTTGCGTCCATTGTTTTCAGATAGGCGGCCGAGTCGAGGGGAATCGCGTGAATGGTCGCGAGAGCACGTGCGCATTGCAGCGGTACCTGTGCCCGCGCCGAAGCGTACTTTTCTTCTCTCAATATTTTGGGAGCGAGGGTTTCCCCGGCCACCCAACGGGTTAGATGACCCGTGCCCAAATCGTCAGCTTCGTCGAAAACGGCGAGCACTTCCGGTGCAGCAACGCCTTGGCGGCGCGCCGCGCGCAGTAGCTTGGCGTCATTGCCCGCCGTCAACTTGGTCGACATGAAGGGATCGTCCTCCTCGGCGGCATTGGTCAACTGCATGACCAGCTTTTGCACGGCACCGCGCACTTCAACCTCGAAGATCCAGGTTCCTTTCGTGGCCCCTCCCGTCACCCGTACGAGGTTGCGTACCTCGCCATCGGCGCCAAGGTGTCGCGCCAGGGCGCGATCCAAATTAGTCGCGAGCACCGATCATTCCAAACATGTGACCGGCAATCTTGCGCATCTGAATTTCCTCGGAGCCTTCGGTGATGCGGTAGCGGCGGTGATGACGATAAATATGCTCAAACGGCTTATGACGCGAGTAACCAATGCCACCGTGAACTTGCATGGCCCGGTCTGAGGCCTCGCACACCAGGCGATTGGCTCGGTAATTGCACATCGACACCCGGTCGGAGAGCTTACGTGCGACCTCGGGCTTCGTCATCTGGTCCATTTGCCAGGCCGTCTGATAGATGAGGGTTCGTAGCATGGCGGCTTCGGTATGTAGCTCGACGAGAGGAAATTGAATACCCTGGTTGACGGCAAGAGGCTTGCCGAAGGGTTTACGTTCCTTGGCATAGGCGATGCTTTCATTGATGCAAAACTGCGCGGCG
>JANLRI010000591.1:0-4457 GCA_031361565.1 Betaproteobacteria bacterium
CCTGACCACTTCACCTTGAATACTCGCCTGACACTTAATTTTGCTGTCTTTGACTAACTTTACAATCTTTTTCGCGGCTTCGGAAGACACCCCGTGTTTGATTTCGACCACTTGCTTCATTTTGTCACCCCCCATTTTTTGTGGGTCGCCATAGTCGAGAAAGCGCGCGTCTACCCCGCGTTTGGCGAACTTAGCCAACAGGATGTCGCGAATCTGACTCAGCTTGAAGTCGTCATCGGCAAAAATAGTCAGTTCTTTTTCCTTCAATTCAACACGGGCATCCGAACCCTTAAAGTCAAACCTTGTGGTGACTTCCTTATTGATTTGGTCCGCCGCGTTCTTGACCTCAACCATGTTGGCTTCGCAAGCAATATCAAAGGTAGGCATAGCGTACTTCTTTCTGGAAACGGAGGAATCAAGGAGCTGGGAACCCGCGATTATATAAGGGTTGCGTGCAAGCGGCAGATAAAGGTTTAGCCGAAATAACAGGCGATTGATCCATAGGGGCCGTAATCCACCTGAAAGGTGTCTCCCTTGCGGGCGGGCACGGGGCTGGTGAAAGACCCCGCCAAAACCATCTCTCCTGCCTTGAGCGACTCACCATGCTCGTGAAGCTTATTGGCCAACCAGGCCACGCCGTAGGCCGGGTGGTTGAGCACGGCGGCAGCCACACCGGACTCTTCGATTACGCCATTGCGGTAGAGCAGGGCGCTCACCCAGCGCATGTCCACCGCCTCTGGTTTAAACGGCCGCCCGCCCAAAATAATGCCTGCATTGGCGGCATTGTCGGAAATGGTGTCGAAGACCTTGCGGGTGACCTTGCTGACCGGATCGATCTGGTGAATTCTGGCGTCGATCAGCTCAAGGGCGGGGGTGACGTAATCCGTGGCATTCAATACGTCAAAGATCGTGCAATGGGGCCCGCTCAGCGCCTTCTTGAGAATGAAAGCGAGCTCGACTTCAATGCGGGGCACGATAAATTGATCAGTGACAATGGTGCAACCTTCTCTGAACAGCATATCGTCGAGTAAGGCGCCAAAGTCCGGCTCGGTGATATTGGAGGCGCGTTGCATGGCCCGAGAGGTGAGGCCGATCTTGTGGCCAATCAGGGTGCGACCTTCTTTCATCTTGGTCGAAACCCAAGCGCGCTGCACAGCATAGGCGTCAGCGATGGTCATTTCCGGGTACTCGAGACTAAATTGCCGAACCTGGGTTTGCGTTTTTTCCGCTTGGTTGAGCTGTGCGGCTAGAGCTTTGATCGTCTTGCTTTGCATGATGACGCCGGATTCCTGGTTGTTTACTTCCCGTGTTTTGTTACTTGCCGTTCTTTTTGACGAACTCGGCAATACGCGCGACACCCTGAATGATGTTTTCGTTTTGAGTTGCATAACTAAAACGAATGTGCTGACCTTCGTCCGGGACGCGATGTCCAAAATGAATGTCGGCAAGCACAGCGACGCCTGCTTCATGCAACAAACGCTTGCGAAACACCTCAGAATCTTTACAGCCGGTCATGGCACAGGCCTCGGTCACGTTTGGCCAGGCATAAAAGGCGCCACCTGAAGGTTGGCAGTGAATGCCAGGCACTTGATTGAGCAGCTTCACAATCAAATCGCGCCGCTCCAAAAATTTACCGCGCATCATTTCGGCGTCATCCTGAGGACCATTAATGGCTGCTACGGCCGCCCACTGCGAAATATGCGAAGCGCAAGAATCGGTATTGGTCACCCATTTGGTAAACATCGGGGCCAGCGCCTTATTGGCCGTCAGGCCGATGCGCCAGCCGGTCATGGCCCAGGTTTTAGAGCAGCCATCCGACAGGATGGTGCGTTCTTGCATGCCGGGCAGTGAAGCAATGGATTCGAACTTGCCCTCAAACACTAACCTTGAGTAAATTTCGTCGGCGTAGATCCAGATTTGTGGATGCTTGCGCATAATGGCAGCAATCGCTTCCAAATCTTTTCGAGTCAAAATGCCGCCGCTTGGATTCTGTGGCGAATTCAGAATCAGAAGCTTGGTCTTAGGGGTGATCTTCGCTTCCAGCTCGTTCGGATCAAAGGCAAAGTTGCGCGATTCACGCAAATAAAGTGGCACGGGCACGGCGCCATTGGCGAGAATTTGGGATTCGTAAATCGGGAAACCGGGCACCGGGTAAATGACTTCATCACCCGTTCCGTAATCCGTCGTGGAGAGGATCGCGTAGGCAATAAAGGGCTTGGCCCCGGCGCCCACCACAATGTCGTCTGCATCAATCTTGATACCGCGCATCTCGCCCATGTAACGCGCGGCAGCCTCTCTAAGTTCTAAAATGCCCGCGCTCGCGGTGTAGCCATGCTTGCCACCCTTGATGGCGTCGATGCCGGCCTGCTGCACGTGCAGGGGCGCTGGAAAATCCGGCTGGCCGATGCAAAAGGAAATAATGTCCTTGCCTTGCCGGATCAATTCATTGACCTCCGCAAGCACGACGAAGGCGTTTTCAGTACCAAGGCTATTGGCGCGTTTGGAAAGGGCAGGTACGGACATAAGTCAATCAGTAAAAAGGAGCTAATCGGGGAAGTGGCAAGTTTTCGGCTTGGGCTTTGAGTTTATCAGTCCAGACGCCTCAATCCCTCTTGTACTTTCATTGGCGCAGCGTTGAGCATTCGAGCGGGCCAGTTAGAATCAGCCATGATTTCCAAAAAACGCCTGGCGTTGCTCACGGCGCTTTTGTCGGCCCTCGGCCCCTTTGCCATCGATACTTACTTGCCGTCCTTCCAACTGATGGCGACTGAGCTCAAGGCCAGCGAATTGCAGGTGCAGCAAACCTTGACGGTCTATTTGATCGCCTTTGGGGTGATGAATTTGTTCCATGGTGCAATCTCCGATTCGGTGGGTCGCAAGCCCGTGATTCTTGTTGTCTTAGGCCTCTTTGGACTAGCGAGTTTTGGTGCCTCCTTCTCTGGCTCGATTCAAGAACTTTGGCTTTGGCGAATCTTGCAGGGAATGAGCGGAGGCGTCGGGCTGACGGTGGGCCGGGCCATGATTCGCGATTCCGTCGAGGGCGCCGATGCGCAGCGTCTCATGTCCTACTCCACAATGATGTTTTCGCTCGCCCCCGCCGTAGCACCCATCGTAGGTGGTTGGATTGCGCTGTCCTACGGCTGGCGCGCTGTCTTTGTTTTTCTAGGCGTGTATGCCTGGCTCATCGCCCTGTGTTGTTGCTTGTTCTTGCCAGAGACCTTGCAGGCCAGCGAGCGCCAGCCCTTAGCCATACGACCACTTTTTAGCGCCTACGGACGTTTTTTTAGTAGCAAACAGTTTTGGCGCGTTGCGGGTTCCCAGACTCTGAACTTCCAGGGATTCTTCATTTATATCTTGGCAGCGCCGGCATTGATACTTGGTTTGCTAAAGCTCGGTCCGAGCGATTTTTACTGGTTATTTATCCCTGCTACTCTCGGCACCTTGGTGGGGGCGGCGGGCTCGGCGCGAGCAGCCGGAAGGCGTAACCCCAAGCAAATGATTCAGCTCGGATTTAAGGTGATGTTAGCTGCGGCAAGTTCGGGCGTAGTAGTGGCTGTGCTTTTCGAGATGGGTTGGCTCGACATATTAGGCAGGCATCTGGGCGTATCCATTAAGCCCATGCCGTGGCTGGTCATCCATTTGTTTTTTTACGTGACCGGGATGGCTTTCGCCATGTCCGCACTGCAAGTTAAGTTACTCGATCTCGCGCCCGAGCGTCGTGGCACGATCTCCTCCTGCCACGCCTTTGTCCAGAGTTTGGGCAATAGTTTCGCAGCAGGCGTTCTCGTCCCGGTGCTGTGGTTCAGCACGGTGAGCCTGGCTGCCGGGGCGCTACTACTAGTGGTCGGATCGATCGTGCTTTATGTCAGCGCCTCGGGTCGAGCCCATGAAGCGTAGATTGAAGCCTAAAGTCCGGTGCCTGTGGGGCGAAATTAATGGGCCGGGAAAATCACACTAAAAGTCGAGCCTTGACCGAGAGCGCTACTTAAGTCCACTCGGCCATCATGTAGATCAGCAACGCGTTTGACAATGGCGAGACCCAAGCCCGAGCTGCCGCGATGCTCGCGATGTTGAGCCGTTTGATAGAACTTTTGAAAAATCTTGCTTTGCTCTTCGGGCGCAACGCCTGGGCCACTGTCTGACACACTCAAACGCTGTTCGGCCATAGCCGTACCCATTCCGATATTCGGGTGCGCTTGCGTCGCTCCGGCCTGCTTCGGTTCGGCCTTCACACTGACCGTGATTTTGCCCTTGTCGGGTGTTACCCTGAGCGCATTATCCAAGAGGTTGGAAAGAGCTCTTTCGGCTAAGCTGGCATCGAGCGGAATCAAAGGTAGACCGTCAGGGTAGTCAACGTTGAGGGTGACGCCTTGTTGCTCGGCGCGCAGGCGATAACGTTGCACAAGGTCGTCCGCCAGTTCGCCCAAGGCCATGGGTTCGCGCTTCGCCTCAAAGTT
>JANLRI010000658.1:0-1621 GCA_031361565.1 Betaproteobacteria bacterium
TGACTTCGCCCTCGCCTATGCCGCCGCACATGGCTGCACCAAGATGGCGCTGCACACGGCACAACCTGCAGCAGCCTTGATCGCCATGTACCAGTCTTGGGGTTACGCGTTGGTGGGCACCTGTGACTGGCGACCTCATACGAACTTCCTGAGCGTACTAATGTCCAAACCACTCGCGGCAACGCACAGCACAAATGCGGCCTAACCCGGCGCTCGAGCTGACGTGCTACAGCGTGCAGCCTTGTCTTGGTGGCGATGCGCTCTGCGCATTTTGTGCCACCATGCCAACGCTGCCCGCCTTCGCACGCTGCTCAGCTCTACGTTAAATTTTTCAGGGTAGCGCCTGAGTTTTGCGATGGACGGGGTTCAAGGTAATGCTAGCGTGTAACATATTTGTTATTATTGGCAATGGACTATTCGACCCACTATTTTAGTGAAGCGGTTGAAGAGGAGATTCTGGCGCTCCCAGATACCTTGGCTGCACGATACATTGTGCACGGGTCGAATGATTGCACTTGGTTCAAATCTGGGCGAGCCGCACACGAAAGCGCTTGGAGCTGGTTTATTCGAGTTAAGGCTAAAGGGTGCTGAGGGCATAGCCCGGGTTTTCTATTGCACCCAAGTAGATCGAAAGATTTATAGGCTGCATTCGATTATTAAGAAAACCCAGAAAACACCAATGGCAGAGCTAGAAACGGCGCAAACGCGCATGAAGGAGTTGAAAGATGGCAACACATCAAGAACTGGTCAAAAAGCTGATGAAGCGCCCCGGAGTAAAGGCCGAGGTGGAGCGAATCGAGCGCGAAGAAGGCGTGCTACTTGATGCGCTTCTAAAGGCGCGACAGTCCGCGGGTCTTACCCAAGCCGATGTCGCCGAGCGAATGGGCACTCAGGCTCCGGCAATAGCACGTCTAGAACGTGCATTGGCAACAGGGAAGCATTCACCGTCAATTGCCACCGTTCGAAAGTACGTGGATGCTTGCGGCAAGAAGCTAGTGCTAAGAGTAGCGTAAGAAAAACTTAACTAGTCAATGAAACGGACGCAGGTAGCACCGGTTAAAGATTCAAATTGTGCGAGGAAGAGTCTCGCACAATTTGAACTTTGCCAACGCAGGCTACGCGCTGATTATCTCGGCCGTATGGACTACGCTGCTGTCAAGAAGAATTTTATTTCTTGTTGGCTGCTTAGGTGCTATTCATAAAATTCCTGGTATCGATCTTCATGTTGGCTTTGCTCGTTGTCGTGTGATTTGATAATGGAGTGGACTGCGCTTGCCGTATACGGCCTACTGGTGAGCTTTCATGCTCTGGCCCTGATGATGATGCGCCGGGGCTTGGACCTCATTCGTTAGTCGATCTGACTTCGATCAGCGAGATAACCAGGTTCTCCAAGCCTTGGTCGCAAACCTTTATCTCATCAACGTAGACTCCTGTCGCATTGCCTTGGAAGAAAGATATTCATTGGTGGGTTGTTAAAATTGCGGGTGTTTGAAGGCTTCTGTTCAGGGCATGGTCACAATGTGATCAGGCCGGTAGGCTTGACCTCGCGCCAGCACCGCCCAGATGATCCTGGCGTTTTTGGCGGCCATCGCGATACAGGCCTTGTTAAAGCCCCTTCGTG
>JANLRI010000702.1:0-4208 GCA_031361565.1 Betaproteobacteria bacterium
AGGCTACAGTGGCCTTTCAATCCAAACTTCGAGGGCAATATCACGCGGAGTATTTTCGCCATGACCTCATGGGTTACTTCATGCTGGCGTCTGTTACCAAAAACTTCAGCACTGATCAGGAGTGGCTGGGCGAGCTTTCCAATAGCGCAAGACAGATGCTCGATTGGCCTGTAGAGGCAATTGTTGCTGGTCCTGTGGGCATGACCCTAGATCGAATCGCGACAAAGGACAAAATATCGAACACCCCGCTACTTTTTAGTCTGCTTTGGTTAGTGTTGACCCATCATAGGCTGCCGCACGGCAAGGTGAACATCGACTTTAGTTCCCACCAAAACACTCTAAAACCCTTCACCACAGAGAGTGTTCAAGGTAGAGGTCATCGTGAATTGCGCGTCGCGCCAGAAAATGAGTGCCTTCATTTAGCGCCCGGACTACTACCTTGGCGAGACGATGGATGGCTCCAAGCCGTACAAAGTGTCGCAAAACAAATATTGGTATTGCTTGAACAATCTCCTAGCCTCGGTGAGCTAGTGACGCAACAAAGCGACCATTGGTTACTTCTCATGGCACATTGGGCTCGACCGTGTCTCATTTATGCAGATCATCTAGCCTCCATCGCAAAGCAAATCGGAGGTGATATTGCGAGCGCTCAAACCCTTCAGCCTCTCGCAAATACTAGCTCACCTGAAATCGCGAATTCAACACACTTGCGTCGATCTGGATCGGAGCGAGTCGCTGGCGATCCTTTGCAGTTGCATCTGATTAAGACAAAGCGCTTCGCTCGTAGAGCCCTATTAGTGGTCGCCTCGCCGAGGGAGCTATTTCGACGCGCGACCATCCCAACAAGTTCGATTGCGCTTGCTTCAAGTGGGGATCTTCGTTTTCAATGGCAGCAGCGACTTGCATCATGTATTAAGTCGCAGACCCAGGCGGTCAGGCCAGCTTTTGTTGGCATTATCGCGGGGACTGGCTGTGGGAAAACGTTGGGAGGAGTTCGCGCGATGCATGCCCTTTCCGATGGTCAGATGCGCTACACCCTCGCCCTCGGCCTGCGCTCCCTCACGATGCAATCCGCCAAAGCATTAATAGGCAGCGCAGGCTTTGATCGTCGGGATGTCGCTATCGCCATAGGACAACCTCAGGCAATGCAATGGTTGGAAAAAGATCGCCGGGCAGAAGAACCTGCACGAGCATCCGAGGGAGGAAGCGAATCTGAATTCACCGATGAAAACGGCTTTGACCTAAGGCTGCTTGAAGGGGATGCTCTGGGCAGTATGGACCCGGAAACTTTACCCCCGTGGATTCTGGCACTCGACCTCACCGTAGCCAATGGCGCGGGGAGCACTGCCGCTGAATTGTTCCGTAGTGCAAAGCATCGCGGCATGATCGACACGCCAATTCTCGCTTGCACGGCAGATCATCTGGTCGCAGCGGTTGAAATGCGTACGGGAGGAAGTGCCCGAATGGCACTGCGCATGATGACGAGTGACCTCTTACTAGACGAAATTGATGCCTATAGCGCTCAAGACCTACAGTCTATCGGCAAGCTCGCCATGCTCACCGGAATGGCAGGACGAAGCGTCGTCGTCATGAGCGCGACGGCCAATGATGTAGTGATTGGAGGAATCTATAACGCTTGGGCGCAAGGAATGCAAGCGCGGCGTTTGATGGACGGTTCGCAAAGCGACCTCGGCGTGGTTATTTTGACTGATCAGCAATCAGAACCTATTTGCTTGCTCGAACATTCACTCACGCAGGTCAAAGAGGCGCATCAACTCATTGTCGAACAAATGAAGGCACAGGAACCATCGGTTCGTCAAAGACTTGAGGTCCTGGAGCTTGGAGACTTGATCAATCAGGACATCACTCTTGAAGAAAAACGCGCCAGAGTCTTTGAAAGAATCTTCGGAAAATCGCTAGACTTACATGAAAATAATGCAGGTATCGATCCAAGAACGGGCCTTCGGCTGTCCTTTGGCTTCGTCCGGTTCAATCATGCGCAACATGCTTGGCGCTTCGCTAAATTTTTATTGGAGCGCAAGGACGACTTAGATCAGCCTTTGCTCCGTACGCTGAGTTATCACTCCAAGCACCCCAGGGTGGCCGTTGGCCTGATGGATCAAAAGCTCAATCAGCTTTTGCTGCGACACGACATTGCTGCAGTCTGGGAAGACCCCGACATTCGGAGCGCGATTGATCAGGCGAAAGCGCAGGGTCGACGGGGTGTGATGGTGCTTATTTCAACGACCACCTTGCAGGAAACCGGACGTGACCACGACTATGATTGGGCTATCCTTGAGCCGCGTTCTGTGCGTGGTGAGGTACAAGCTTGCGGGCGTATCCGGCGACATCGAGTCGGCGCTTGGGGGCACATCAATATTTCACTGATGAGCCATCCCTTTCGAACCATTTACGGTAGCAAAACTTCGCCGCACTGGGGCCTCCCAGGTGTGGAAGAATCACCCCAACATCAAGTTTTTGGCATTGGCCTTGCGTCCAATCGTCAGCAGAAGCTTGAAGCAAAAGGCGCTTTAGCTGAGGTCAATTTGACCTTGTCCTCGTTGAATATGTTGATGCAAGACGCGAAGCCGTTGATTCCGATGCCGACTTCTCGTGGAAGGCCTTATCGGCTTCCCCCGCAAGAGATGATGCCGACCGACAAACAAGGGATGCACAATATCTCCGCAAGGGAGGTGCTGCCCGTGAAATTCTGGATGTACAAGGGCGTGAGTGCCGTAGCCGCGTTGGAGAGTAAGCGCTCCGAAAGTTCCAGTACGATTGGCCACTTGGAACGCCTTGCGCAACATCTTCATTTGTTAAGCACCAAGGCTTCGTCCGAGCTTAGTGAAGATAAGGTGATGTCTCTATCGCAGTATTTGGAGGGCGCAGATCGCCTTCCTGGCGCGTTAACGAATCAGCATGCCAGTGCTGCGCGCTTTCGTCAGTCGCAGGAGTCGCTTGAAATACTCGTGCTACCAACCGCCTCGTCTGAATGGGAGGTGCGATGGTTTGATGAAAAAGGCAAAAGTCAGCCGTATTCCTTATCTCGGCCGGTAGGAGCAGAGACACTTCATCTTGATCGACTGTTGTTTGACCTCCCTGCAAGCGTCGGTAAGGCATTAACCAAGGTATCGAGTTCTGAACCAAAGCCGGGCACGTTGGAATGGCAACTTGCCAGCGCTCAGATTGAGAAATATGGCGAAAACCTCCCCAAAATGCAGTTTCACATCGCCTTGGGCTTTACTACCGGTTCCGAATAGCTGTAAATATCCTCCAAATAGGGTATTTACAAATCAACCAAATTAAAGTAACTTGTAAATAAGCCGAGCCTTCCTGGATCGGCGCATTGCAATAACTCTAGAGCTATTTTGAAATGATCGGGAAACGTCTTCATCGCGCACGCCTCTCCTCCAAGCTGTCCTTGAGAGCATTGGCAGAGCGCATGAATGGGCAGGTTTCTGCGCAGGCCATCGGTCGCTATGAAAATGATGTGATGATGCCTAGCTCCACGGTTTTTCTGTCTCTCGCCGCAGCGCTCGGTGTCACACCCGAATATCTTTTAAGTGATGATGCGGTAACCTTGGATGGCGTTGATTTCCGACACGGAGGCGAACATGGTGCGAAGCTAGATCGCAGCATCGAAGCCAAAATACTGGACCAAGTGCAACGTCATGTAGATATCGAAACCTTACTAATTATTGAGAGTATGCATTGGCGTGCCCCACAAGGCCGCGAATTTACGATTCGTTCAATTGAGCAGGCTGAGGATGCGGCCAATCGCCTTCGTGTTTTATGGGCACTCGGAGACGGCCCTGTAGCTTCAATGGCCAACACACTTGAGGGTCGCGCAGTAAAGTTACTTCCTTTGGATTTACCCGCGGCTTTCTCGGGTACTAAGGCCATGGTTCGTGGACCAAAGCGCCTCATTGTGCCGGTCATCGTGGTCAATAAAAATCAAAACGCCGAGCGCCAACGATTTACTTACGCCCACGAGCTTGCGCACCTTGTGTTACGTTTTCCCGCAGAAACTAAATCGGCTTTCAAAGATAAGGCTAGCGACCGGTTTGCGGGCGCCTTCTTGGTGAACGCAACTTATCTTAGTTTCCGGGTTGGTGGGCGAAGAAGCGCTTTGAGTCTTGGCGAACTATTTGAATTGAAGCGAGAGTTTCGGGTCAGCCTAGCGGCGATGGTTGTGCGTTGCCGACAGG
>JANLRI010000714.1:0-5006 GCA_031361565.1 Betaproteobacteria bacterium
GCAACTCACCAAGACCCTCAATGGGTCTTTGACCTCAATTTCAAAAACGAAGTTTCTTATGCCTCCTGCTCTACTCAGGCTAATCATTGCATATGGCCTCATGGGCTTCGGATATGTGATTACTGCGACGTTTATTGTCGCCATGGCGAGACAATTAAACACCCCGGGCCTGGAACCCTGGACTTGGGTGGCGGTCGGGCTAGCCGGAACCCCTTCCATCATTCTTTGGCAAAAAGCGGCCCTCCGCTTTGGTCTGATGTCCGCCCTACGATGGGCCTATGTCTTACTGATCGTTGGCGTGCTGTGCGCAGGCTTGGCCAAGTCAATTCCGTTCGTGATTATCGGGGCCGTTTTATTAGGCGGAACCTTTATGGCCATTACTTCAATGGGAATGCAAGTGGCCCGTGATCTTGCCGGGGCACATAGTGGCCTCGCTATGGGTTGGATGACGGCAGCCTTTGGTCTTGGGCAGTTACTTGGCCCGGCGCTATCCGGTCGGATGGCGCAAAGCGCGGGTGATTTCCGATGGCCTTCTTTACTGGCCGCAGCCTTACTCATGATTAGCGTATGGCTCAGCAAAACCGAGAAGCACGACTCATAGCATTAGCCCCTCACCACCACTCCCTTAACCGTTCGCGATATCATGCCCAATCGTTTACCATCAAGCACCTCTTTTCCGCCCTCCACTTTAGAAATTATTCATGATGAAATTTAACTTTTTCACCCGCACCAAGCTCGTTGCCGCGATCGCCCTAAACACCGCGCTGTTAGTAAGCACAAGCGCTTTTGCACAAGCAACTCCCGACGCGACTCTGGCGGCCGCGGCCAAAGAACCTGGAGCCAAAGTCACTGCAAGTGGCCTCGTGATTCGTATCACCAAGGAGGGTAGTGGCGCGCAACCGAGCGCGACCTCGACCGTCAAAGTTCATTACAAAGGCACCTTTCCTGATGGGAAGGAATTTGACAGCTCTTACAAACGTGGCGAGCCCATCGAATTCGGCCTGAACCGCGTCATTCCTTGCTGGACTGAAGGTGTTGGCCTGATGAAAGTCGGGAGCACGGCCAAGCTCACCTGCCCGTCCGCAATCGCCTATGGGCCACGAGGGGCAGGTGGCGTGATCCCTCCCAATGCCACGTTGGTGTTTGACGTGGAACTGTTGGCGGTACGCTAAGCCCCCTCAAGCTCGTTCATTTTTGATTGGTGTACCCGATGAGCAAGTTCGTAAACTTAGGCCAGAGTGGCCTTAAAGTATCCCGTCTATGCTTAGGCACGATGATGTTCGGTGACCAAACCGATGCGGCCGCGGCAAGCAATATTATTTCTGCCGCCTTAGAGCACGGCGTTAATTTTGTCGACACGGCAGATGTTTATACCCGGGGCGCATCGGAGGCCATGTTGGCCCCGCTTCTCAAAGACAGGCGCCATCAGTTCGTTCTCGCCTCTAAAGTGGGCAACAAAATGAGTGGGCATCCCAATGAAGCAGGTTACTCCCGTACTTGGATGACAAGAGCCATCGAAGGCAGTTTGGCCCGTTTACAAACTGATTACCTGGATGTGTATTACCTGCACCGTGACAATCCCGGACTCGATCTGGAAGAACCGGTGCGCGTGATGGGCGATCTTATTCGCCAAGGCAAAATTCGCAGCTGGGGGATCTCGAACTTTCGCGGCTGGCGCATCGCACAAATTGTTGAAATGGCGCGTCGCATGAATGTTCCTCAACCTGTCGTGTGCCAGCCTTATTACAACTTGCTAAACCGCATGCCCGAGGTAGAAACTCTCCCGGCTTGTGCCGCTTATGGCCTTGCCGTCGTGCCTTACAGTCCGATTGCGCGTGGCGTGCTCACGGGCAAGTACAAACCCGGCGTCGCCCCGGCCGAAGGCACTCGCGCTGGTCGTAAAGACTCCCGCATCCTTGAAACGGAATTTAGACAAGAATCGTTAGAGATCGCGCAAAAACTGAATGAGCGTGCCGCTCATCTCGGAATTAGCCTGCTACAGTATGCTTGTGCTTGGGTTCTCCGCAACAAGATCATCACCTCGGTGATCGCCGGACCTAGAACCTTGGAACAGTGGTCAGAATATTTTGCCTGCCTGAATGTTCAGCTCACCGACGAAGACGAGCGCTTAGTCGATTCATTAGTCAGGCCAGGCCATCCTTCAACACCGGGATACAACGATCCATCCTACCCGTTTTTCGGACGAATCGTCGCCTAAAACGCACGGCTATTTCTTATTAACCTTGGCCTTGCTTTCATCCTCTTTAGGAACATCGCCAATCAAAGACTTGACTGGGCAGACAGAGTAGGCGGGGCATTTTTTGCAGCCGGCAACGATGGCAATCGGGCAAAGTGTCATTTTGTAGTCTCCTTTGGGTGGTCCGGTTGAGCATACACTTAGTGTGGCGAGTCACAAAGTAAGGGCGAAGGCGACACGATATGACCCCGCACGAAACTGCGGCAGCCCTTCCTTATCTAGAGTTGTCGCGAAGTATTGAAAAGTTGCTGACGGATAAAGCCGTCGTTGTCCCTGCACGCTTGGTGCAAGCACTACCGGGCGGCGCGAGTCTTTTCGTAATGCCCGCGCATGACGCTACGCTGGCAATCACGAAAGTGATTACTTTTACGCCCTGTAATGCCGGTACAGACAGAGCCACGATTCATGGCGACATTCTGGTATTTGAAATTGCTACAGGTCGGCGAATCAATCTCTTGGATGGCCCCACAGTCACCGCGCGACGCACCGCCGCGGTCTCTCTACTAGCGGCACAACAACTTTGCGCCCTGAGAACAGGTTCTAAGCCCGAAGGGCCAATGTTGATTGTTGGTGCGGGCGTCCAAGGGCATGCGCACCTCTCCCGCGATGCCGACCATGAGGCGGGTGATTTGCTGCAAGCGGGTCTTGATGTGAGTCAGTTTCCGAGTCTGCGGGAAATCATTATTAGCCCCAATGAGGTTCGAAATTTGAACAATGATGGACCAATATTCTTTAAGAGTTGCGGCTGGGCTGGCTGGGATTTGGCAGCAGCAAGAGCAGTGCAACTGTTGCCACTAAGCACTACTTAATTTGTACCAGCTGCACTTGATCCAATCGTACAAACACCAGCCCTCGGCGAAGTAATTCGACCAAGCCAGTAGCAAGACCTTCGGCGCTGTCCGAACGTGGTTTGTTCATATGGGCAATCAGAACGTCACCTGCTTGGACGTGGCGCAATCGCTCGACGATTTGCTGACGACGCAGGGTACCGCCCGCGTCGACGTTGACTGAAAAACCTGCGATACCAAATCCCAGCCTGCGAATTTCATCAGCAGCTAGTTGATCGTACTCCGCCGTTGCACCTCGATACCAATGCGGCGACACACCGGTCAAACTTTGTATCGCCCTGGCACCCTCGAGGACTTCCCGACGCAGATGCAGTAGATCCGGCTCGCCAGGAATACCGTAGACCTTGCGACCACGACCGATAACCGCGGGAATATGGTTTTCGCCATGATCTTCAATATCAAAAAGGTCCAAATTGCGCTTCAAGAGCTCAAGCGCGGCCGCATTCTTAGTCATCCACTTTTTCGTGACAAAAAGCGTCGCAGGAATACGATTGCGGATCAAGAAGGCCAGCAGGTCCTCATCAAAGGCACCCGAACATGCGTCCAAAGAGAGCGCCACTGCATTCTTGGGAGCGCTACCTGGGGCAATGCGGTCGTGAATTTCGACTGGGCCCTTAGACCCGGTTTTTTGTTCCTCGCTAAGGACACCAGCCACGCAAAAACCCGTCAACCCCACAAGCAGGCTGAAGCCGCGCAAAAACGCGGAGGGTGAAGCTTGCTTCAAGCCAAAGCCTCGCCGAACAATCGGCGTCAAACGGCTTGTTTCTTTTTGCGAGCGCCCAGCCAAGCCCGCACAATCTCAAATAGGGCTGGAAGCCCGGGAACAATAATCATCGCCAAGGTGACCCATGAGAAATGAGCCTGCACCCACGCAGTATTGCCGATCAAATACCCCAGGCCCGTAAGGCCCACCACCCAGAGCACGCCGCCGAACACGTTATACATCGCAAAGCGCGGATAACTCATATGGGCGAGACCGCCAATGAAGGGTGCAAAGGTGCGAACAAAGGGCAAGAAGCGCGCGACCACAATCGTGATGGGACCATGCTTCTCGTAAAAGGCGTGCGTGCGATTGAACGCTTCCTTATTGAAAAAGCGCGAACTCTCCCACGAAAAAACCTTCGGTCCTAAATAGCGTCCGATCGAATAATTAAGTGCATCGCCTAAAATAGCGGCAAGGGTCAGCAAAACGATTAACAGCCCGAGATTCATCGCGCCAATGCCGGCCAAGGCCCCCGCAACAAAGAGCAACGAGTCCCCGGGTAGAAAAGGCATCACAACCGCTCCGGTTTCGATGAAGATAATCGCGAAAAGAAGCGCATAGACCCAAACACCGTATTGCTCGACCACATGGGCGAGATGTTTGTCGAGATGCAAGAAAATGTCGATAAGTTGGCTAATGTCCATAGGCCGCGATTGTAGCTGGCTCGGCCTATAATGCCGTTTATTCGATGACTCATCGCATTGTCCAACTCTGGTACTGTACTTTTTTCAGTGAACGCTCCGCTCCATCCCCATAACCCGCCGCGGCGCCTTATTCAAGCGCTTCCGGATCGCTTGATTAGTCAAATCGCGGCTGGGGAAGTGGTTGAGCGACCTGCTTCGGTAGTGAAGGAGTTACTTGAAAACGCTTTGGATGCAGGCGCGACCGAGATCGAGTTGCGACTTGAAGAAGGGGGGGTCAAGCGCATAGCCATAACCGACAACGGCTGCGGCATTGCGCCTGGGGAACTTAAACTGGCCTTACAAAGGCATGCCACCAGCAAAATTTCCAACCTTGGCGATTTGGAAAACGTCGCCAGCTTGGGTTTTCGGGGTGAGGCTTTGGCCTCCATTGCATCGGTGGCGAGAGTTCGGCTGGTCTCACGGACCGAGGAGGCCGACCACGCCTGGGAGATCGA
>JANLRI010000437.1:0-5292 GCA_031361565.1 Betaproteobacteria bacterium
CTGCGCCTCCAATGTCGCCATGAGTGTCACCTCTCGTACCGTCTCAGCAGCGAAACGAAGCTTTGCGATGGGAGCAGTTTCCGCGGCTGGATCTTTAGGGCTCATGCTGGCCTCCCCACTCGCCCAGAGTCTCATTACCAGTAGTGGCTGGAGAACGGCCATGCTCGCCTTCTTGGCTTTGGCCGCGGTAATGATTCCAGCGGCATATTCCGTGGGCATTTCCGACCGCTTGATTATTGAGAAAGTCGCGGGCCCGGTGCAATCCATTGGCGACGCGGTCAAAGAGGCGACCTCTCATCCGGGTTACATTGTCATGGCTATCGCGTTTTTCGTTTGCGGCCTGCAATTGGTGTTTATCACCACCCATCTTCCGAACTATCTTTCGATTTGTGGCATTGACCCCAGCGTGGGCGCCCAAGCTCTGGCATTAATCGGCCTCTTCAATGCCTTCGGTTCACTCTTATTTGGATGGCTGGGTGGGCGTTATTCAAAGCGCTTCCTCTTGGGGGGCATTTACGTGTTGAGATCACTCATCATCACTGCATACTTTATGAGTACGCCAACACCCACTACGACTTTGGTGTTCGCGGCGGCGATGGGATCCCTGTGGCTGGGCGTCGTGCCCCTCGTGAACGGTTTGGTCATTCATCTTTTTGGACTACGCTATGTCGCGACTCTGACCGGTCTAGCATTTTTCAGTCACCAGGTAGGTTCCTTTTTAGGCGCCTGGGGTGGAGGCCTTATTTACACCTCTCTGGGCTCTTATGAGTGGGCCTGGAAGGGGGCGGTCATCATCGGAATTCTTGCGGGCATCATGCAAATGTCAATGAACTTGCAACCGAGCAAACGGCTTGGCATGGCCACGGCCTAAGGCTCACGCACGAACCCTGGGTGGAGAATGGGTGGAACTAGAGTTGGCGCTACAACAGGAACGTGTCACCATGATCTCTTCGCATCGCTCAAAGCCATAAACACATGTTTCAGTTTCTGAACGTAGACACTTCCGTACTTTCCGGTCTTCAGCCACGACGCCGACAACTTCTGAAACTTGCGGGCTCCTCCGCGCTGCTTAGCCTAGGTAGTGGCCAGGCCACAGGGCAAACAGAAGAGTTCCCAACTCGGCCCATCACCATGATCGTGCCCTTCCCACCCGGAGGGGTCGCGGATGCCGTAGGGCGTCCAGTGGCGGAAGCCTTGGGGCGTTTGCTGAAGCAGGCCGTGGTCGTGGAAAATCGCGCTGGAGCGGGCGGAGGTGTTGGCATGGGTCTGGCTGCGAAAGCCAAACCCGATGGCTACACCATCATGATGGCCCTGTCCTCGATCACCCTCTTGCCCGAGGCCGATAAGGTCCTAGGTCGAGCACCTTTGTATCAACTCAATCAACTCAAACCGATCGCACGCTTCACGGCGGACCCAACTGTTTTAGTAGTTCACGCCGACAGCCCGTTCAAGGACTTCAAGCAATTCCTCAGTTACGTTAAAAGTAATCCCGCCGCGCTCACCTATGGCTCATCGGGCTCTTATGGCACCATGCATGTACCGATGGAATTGCTCAAGCAAGCCACCAATACCTTCATGGTTCATGTGCCTTACACCGGTGCAGGTCCCGCCGTGGTGGGACTGCTTAGTAAACAGATTGATGCGCTCGCCACAGGGCCTGCAAGTATTGTTCAGCACATCAAAGCGGGCAAGGTGCGCGCGCTGGCGCACTGGGGCGAAGGCCGCCTTGCCGCGCTCCCCGAGGTGCCTAGCTTTACCGAATTAGGTCTGAAAATAAACTTCGCACAATGGGCGGGCTTGTTTGTGCCCGCGGCGGTGCCCGAACCCATCGTCGCCAAACTGCGTGCGAACGCCCGGCTGGCCGCAAGCGATGCACGGGTGGTCCAGACCTTGAACTCAGCGGGATCGCCCGTACAATATCTCGATGCGCCGGAGTTTGATCGTTATGTCGAGGCCGAGGTCGGGCGCATGGCATCGGCAGTGAAAAGAATTGGCAAGGTCGATTAACTCACTCTAGTCGCGTCACCGTCACTAAGCCTCGATCTGCATCAACCTCGACCCAATCGCCAGTGCGAATCACCTCCAGCGGATCGCGTTCAAAATTCGTCATGGCCGGGGCATGGCTTACCACGGCTCCCAAGGCAATTTTGGTGCACATCCGATTGAACAACCACGCGGCGGGGGCCATACCCATGACCCGAGCCATGTGAAACTGTGCCGACCAGCCCGATGAGCCTTTCGCGCCAGGGAACACCAGCACTTTCCCGGCGAAGCTTTGTCCCCGTAGCTCATGACGCGTCTCAACAATCGTACCGGTGCGTGGGTCGACCCCGCCCCAGCCTGAGACGCGATCTCGGGTCACCAAGGCCCTAAGTACAAGCACGGTCAAAGAAGCCATTGCCAAAAGAGCCTACGAGGCCTCCCCCAGCACGCCGGAGGAAGCGAGCGCAGAAATTAAACTCGCCTACGACCGCTGGGGCGCCATGATCCGTCAAATTGGATTTCAGAAGCAATAGGACGGCGTCCAGTTCGACCTCCTACCTCGGCACTATTGCGGCAGAAATTGACCGCGATCAAGGGCCAAAACACATTCCACTTCTATCATCGCCGGACCTTGTCGCAAGACTCACTTGCGCTTCTCCGCCCTTTTGCAATCGCCACAAAAAGACGAGCCATCTTCATGACCACCGACACCCAAACACCCGAGTTGACCGACGGCTTTCACCTCGTTATCGACGCTCTGAAGCACAATGATATCGACACCATTTTTGGTTTGGTCGGCATTCCAATTACTGATCTTGCTCGCCTTGCGCAGGCCGAAGGCATGCGCTTTATTGGCTTTCGTCATGAGCAGCATGCTGGCAACGCCGCCGCCATTGCCGGATATATGACCCAAAAGCCAGGCATCTGCCTGACCGTGTCCGCTCCCGGTTTCTTAAACGGGCTCACAGCTCTTGCCAATGCCACGGTGAACTGCTTCCCGATGATCCTGATCAGTGGCTCCAGTGAGCGCGAAATCGTTGACTTAGCGCAGGGCGATTATGAGGAGATGGATCAATTGAATGCGGCTAAGCCGTACGCCAAGGCCTCGTACCGAATCAATAAAGCCGAGGATATTGGAATAGGCATTGCGCGAGCAATTCGGGCGGCGGTCTCGGGTCGCCCGGGCGGCGTTTATCTGGACCTTCCCGCTCAACTTTTAAGCCAAACGCTGGATGTTGCGCAGGGTAAAAAATCCCTGGTTCGAGTTGTCGATCCTGCCCCTCGCCAAATTCCAGCGCCGGACGCAGTGGAGCGTGCACTGGCCCTGCTCAAAGGCGCCAAGCGCCCACTGATTCTTCTGGGCAAGGGCGCAGCATACGCTCAGGCCGATGCGGATATTCGGGCTTTCGTCGAAACCTCAGGTATTCCATATCTTCCGATGTCGATGGCCAAGGGCTTGCTGCCCGACACCCATCCACAATCCGCTTCCGCAGCGCGCTCTTATGTGTTGGCCGAAGCTGATGTCGTGGTTCTCGTTGGTGCTCGCCTGAACTGGTTGCTTTCCCACGGTAAAGGTAAAACCTGGGGTGGCCCGAAGCAGTTCATTCAGATCGACATATCCCCCACCGAGGTCGACAGCAACGTCGCCATCGCAGCCCCCGTGATCGGCGATATCGGCTCTTGCGTGTCGGCGCTGCTCAAAGGCATTGCCTCGGGTTACAGCAAGCCTTCCACTGAATGGACCGGTGCAATCTCTGAGCGTCGTGAAAAGAACCTCGCCAAGATGGCGGTCACGCTCGATCAGAACCCGTCACCCATGAATTTCCACAGCGCCTTGCGCGCGATTCGTGATGTGTTGAGAACTCGTCCCGATGTCAACGTCGTGAACGAAGGTGCCAATACGCTCGACTTCGCGCGCAGCATTATCGATATGTACCAGCCCCGCAAGCGTTTCGACTCCGGCACCTGGGGCATCATGGGCATTGGCATGGGCTACTCGATCGGTGCGGCAGTGACCAGTGGCTTGCCCGTGGTGGCCATTGAAGGCGATAGCGCTTTTGGCTTTAGCGGCATGGAAATTGAAACCATCTGCCGCTACGAATTGCCGGTCACCACCATTGTGTTCAATAACAACGGCGTGTATCGCGGTACCGATGTGAACCCGACCGGTGGCAAAGATGTCGCACCCACAGTGTTCGTCAAAGGGGCGCGCTATGACAAGATGATTGAGGCCTTCGGTGGCAAGGGCTACAACGTAACCACACCGGCTGAGCTCACCAAGGCACTCACTGACGCCATCGCATCCGGTAAGCCCGCCCTGATTAACGCCGTCATCGACGAAGCGGCAGGCACCGAAAGCGGACGCCTGCTGAATCTAAATCCAAAAAGCAATGCTACAAAAAAATAGCACAACCTCTCACTCAGAAATTTATTTTAAACAAAGACGTATCGGAGCTTTTCAAAATGAGTAAACCACTCAACGGTATCAAGATTATCGACTTTACCCATGTGCAAGCAGGCCCGGCTTGTACGCAAATGTTGGCATGGTTCGGCGCGGACGTAATCAAAGTGGAGCGTCCCGGTGCCGGTGATGTGACCCGAAGCCAATTGCGCGACATGCCTGACGCCGACGCTTTGTATTTCACGATGCTAAACAGCAATAAGCGCTCATTGACGCTGGACACGAAGCAGCCCGAAGGCAAGGCCGTCCTGGAGAAAATGATTAAGGAATTCGACGTGATGGTTGAGAACTTTGGTCCTGGCGCCTTGGATCGCATGGGTTTTTCTTGGGAGCGCATTCAAGAACTGAACCCGCGCATGATTTTAGCGTCGGTCAAGGGCTTTAGCGATGGTCACCATTACGAAGACCTGAAAGTCTATGAGAACGTGGCTCAATGCGCGGGCGGCGCGGCCTCCACCACCGGTTGGTGGGATGGCCCACCCACCGTGAGCGCAGCCGCCCTGGGCGACAGCAACACCGGCATGCACTTGGCCATTGGTATCCTGACGGCCATTATCGGTCGCCAGCAGAGCGGACGCGGTCAAAAAGTGGCCGCCTCCATGCAAGACAGCGTGCTGAATCTGTGTCGCGTGAAAATGCGTGACCAATTGCGTCTCGATGCGCTGGGCTATTTGGAAGAATACCCTCAGTACCCACACGGCAAATTCACCGACGTCGTGCCACGCGGCGGCAATGCGGGCGGCGGCGGCCAACCAGGCTGGGTACTCAAGTGCAAAGGTTGGGAAACCGACCCGAACGCCTACATCTACTTCACCGTGCAGGGCCATGCCTGGGCGCCGATCTGCGAC
>JANLRI010000021.1:0-4222 GCA_031361565.1 Betaproteobacteria bacterium
ATGAATTGCGCAGAATGCAGAGAGATGTTCGGGCAGGCAGAGGACGACATCAGGCCCTCGATGAGCTCGGTGCACGCATGGCTCATGCCGAGGTCAGCATACTGATCTCAACATTGAATCTCGCTGAGCAACAGGGAATGCAGTTGGGTCCGCTACTTCGCGCGCAAGCGGAGACGCGGCGAAACGAACGATTTTTACGGGCCGAAAGATTAGCCATGCAAGCGCCGGTGAAAATGCTTTTCCCCTTGATTTTTTTCATCTTTCCCGGAACGTTTGCAATTATTCTATTCCCGATTGCTGTGCAGATGATGTCGAGTGGAACCTTTTTTTAGAGACTCTTGGGTGCATAAGTCGCGTCATCATCATCTCAAACCAATGCACCTGGATCGCTTCTGGCAGCGAGCTCGCGGTCTTTTGATGCGTCAAGAGCTACTTGATCGAGGTGGCGTTTTGATAAGGCCTTGCCGCTCAATCCATACCGTCGGCATGTCACGAAAAATTGATGTCGTTTTTGTTAATTACCAGGGATTGGTCAAAGCGATTTTCGCGGAAGTGAGTCCCTGCCGGGCAGTCATTTGCAAGTCTAAGGGTGAATTAGCAGCCCTGGAAATTCCGGCCGGAAACGTCGGAAAGCTTGGTATCACCGTTGGTGATTGGATTGTTTTTTTGTAGAGGAAAATCATGAGATCTCGACTATCCATTCTGATCGCGAGTCTTCTGGGCCTGTCAGGAGGTAGCTTGTGGGCAAACCACGCAATAGCGAACGAGCAGCAAGCAAATAATCTTCAAGCGAATACCCGGCAGCAACGCCTTGAGGTGGACCGTATTCTTGGGCCATTGCTGTTGACGTCCGAGTTGTCGCAAGATTCCTTGCAGGTGCTGGTTGATGAAGCGGAAACTCAGTACCGCCTTGGACGAAAGGAACAAGCCATGGAAGGCTTTATGGCGATTCTGGCGCTTTCGCCTCGCATGAGTCGGGCTTGGTTGAGAATCGGTAACCTGCATCACCAGTCTGGGCAAGATAGCGACGCGATCGAAGCCTATCAAAAGGCCGTGGCATATTCTGGTCTTTACGACGAAGAGCGCGCGACTCGAGATAAAGCCTTGCTGAACCTCAGCATGCTGTATCTTGATAAGGCTGGAAACGCTTTGTCCCTTTTAGAGCAGGCCGCGCTTGATCAGGTTGCGAAATTACCAATTGACCTCACTGATAAAGATCGTGAAGAGGTACATCGGCAACTAGAAGTCCGTCAGCGAGCGCAAGACGTCGATGCACGAGCTCAGGCCCAGTTGAATCGAATGCGTTCGACGACCAAGCGTAGCAAGGTAAGTTTCGAGTCGACAAAGCCATGACTTGGCGAGCAGTCGTTTCGGGTCGCTGGAGCTCGGGGTCCTTGCGATGCCGAGTTCGAAAGACGGGCGGAAGCGCGGCCATCGAATGGCTTGCCGCAGCCCCCATTGTTATGTTGCTGGGGCTCGGAGTTTTGCAATGGGGATTGGTTTTTTTTAGTCGCTCCTCTTTGGAGTACGCCTTGACCCAGGCTGCCCGGGAAGGTGCTCAAGGAAATGCTTTTGTCGCGAGCATTGAGTCGGGTTTGGCCAGGGGATTGATCCCTTATTGGGGGCTGGCGACCTCCGGCCAGGCTTTGGATCTCGCCCTACCTCGCGCTCTTATTCGACTCCACGCTGAGAAGGCTACGGGCGCCTTGGTTTGGCGACAACTTGCTCCCACAGATGAAAGCTTTACCGACTGGGCCGTCCCCGCGCGGGACGCGCTGGGCGATGAAATTGCCTCACTGGTCGAGATCCCTAACGATGCCCTGCAATTTCGACAGCAGACCGTCGGCGCTAGCTCTGGGCAGACCCTAAAGGATGCCAATTTGCTGAAGTTAGAAATGCGTTACGGTATTACCTTGAACGTGCCTCTGATCGCGCCTTTAGCGGTAAGAATCATGGAGCAAATTAACGGCTGCTCGGGAGCGTCAGTTGGGGGAATGGTACTCGGCACCATACGCTTGCAGGCCGCAAGTGCCGCGGAACAGTCCGCGGGAACACCTTGGGCCTGTGCGTTTTATCGAGCTAAGGATGAAAATGGCGCGGCCCAGCTAAGGTGGCCGGTTCAAACCATCGCGATGGTGAGAATGCAGACACCCGCACGAAAAACAGGCATGACCGCGAGTCGCGCCGAAAGTCCGCTTGCCTCTGTCGGAGGGCCTGGCGGTACGGGCGGGCCGTTCTCTGAATCCTCCGCTCCGTCAGGAGGTGGAGTGAGCGCGCCGACTGGCGGTGGCTCGTCAGGTACAGCTTCGAGCACCGGCACCAGCAGTGGCAGTGGCAGTGGCAGTGGGGGAGGAGCTACTAGCGGCGGGCCCGTTGGAGAGGTCAACACTGGGTCTCAGAGCTCAGGGACCTTGGGTGGCGGGACATTAAGTACCAACACGGTCGGCACGACGACGGGTTCAGGAAGTCAGAGCGGGGGGCAAACTGGCGGGGCCGTAGCGGGCCAAACAGGGGGCCAGCCATCTGCTCCAACCTCGTTCACTCAGGAGGTTCTTAGCCGGATAGAGCAAGAAGGGCAGGCTAAAGCGATCGGGAGTTGCTCTCAGCCAAGTACTAGCGCGACGCCGAAGTCTGGTTGAAGTCATCCATTCTGGAAAGCGCTTTTGGAACTATATACTCGGCGAATGAATCCACCTCTCACTGCCGCCGATAACTCAAAGCTACAGTCTAAAGTTTCTACGTTGAATCCGTCGTTGACCTTGAATGATGAAGTCGAAAGTGTTGATGTTGTGATTATTGGGGCCGGGGCGGCCGGCTTGATGTGCGCTTCCGTTGCTGGCCAGCTTGGTGCAAAGGTTCTTGTCCTGGATCATGCCAAGAAAATCGGTGAAAAGATCCGAATTTCGGGAGGAGGGCGCTGCAATTTTACGAACCGCTCTGTAAGTGCCGAAAACTTTGTTTCGAAGAACCCCCATTTTTGCAAAAGCGCGCTCTCGCAATATCGCTCGAGCGACTTTATCGATCTGGTTGAGCGCTACGGAATCTCTTATCATGAAAAACATAAAGGGCAACTGTTCTGTGATTTGTCGAGCCAACAAATTATCGACATGTTGTTTCAAGAGTGCTCCTTGGGGGGCGTCAAGGTGGAAGCGTCTTGCTTTGTAGAGTCTGTGCAGCGACGATCCAGCATCACGACGAAAAATGTACCCGAATGCGATTCGCCTCCGAACCAAGAGGCTGCACAGAGTGAGTATTTGATTCATCTGCGTCGTGGCGGGAATACTGATTTGGAGACCAGCGCCGCCGCCGCGAAGTCGACCGTGCTAGCAAAGAGCTTGGTGATTGCAACTGGTGGACTGTCGATTCCGAAGATAGGCGCTAGCGATTTTGGATACCGCCTCGCCAAGCAGTTTGGGCATTCCGTTATTAGCACCGAGCCGAGTTTGGTCCCTCTTACCTTCGATTCCCATACGCTTCCGACCCTGCCGGGCTTGGCCTTGCCGGTCAAAGTGAGTTGCGCTTCGGTCTGGGCGGCTAAAGGCAAGCAGACATTTGCGGAAGATCTCTTGTTTACTCACAAAGGTTTGTCTGGCCCGGCGATCCTGCAAATCTCTAACTATTGGGAGGCGGGTGAAAGTCTCGGTCTAAACTTTATACCCGAGATTGCTCTGTGGGAGCATTTGAAGTTGACCAAGACGACCAGTCGACAAAGTCTGGGTCAGGTCCTTCAAGCCTTACTACCGAAGCGACTTGTTGAAGTCATGGTGTCCTCCTCACATTCTTCGCACAGAATTGCGGAGCTCTCCGATCAGGTATTGCGAGAGATTGCACAAGCTTTGCAGAATTTCGAGGTTGCTCCAACAGGTTCTGAGGGGTACCAGAAAGCCGAAGTTACTCGAGGCGGAGTGAATACTCGTGAGTTGCATCAGGCGACGATGGAGTCGCGGCTGAGCCCTGGGCTCTTTATGATCGGCGAGGTCGTGGACGTCACTGGATGGCTGGGTGGATACAATTTTCAGTGGGCTTGGTCAAGTGGAGTGGCCTGCGGCCGGGAACTCGGACGTCGTCGCTCAGCACTAACCTAAGTTGTAAAAGTTTTGCACGTTAGGTGATTTATGATTTCGGAGTGCCCTTAATCGGAAGCTTTATTTTCTCAAAGTGCAAGTAAATTCTCCGCAAATTTGACAACTTTTGTCCCGACCAACGGTCGAATTACCATTCC
>JANLRI010000045.1:0-9598 GCA_031361565.1 Betaproteobacteria bacterium
CATTTGACCCCGTCTTTAGTTAAGTTATCTGTAGAACGCCACACTAGTCTTTGATTTTCACTTTGTACTTTTGCCATTGCATATAAAGCACCCCCGTCATCACGACTGCTCCGCCGAGCAGCTGAGCAGGTAAAGGTGTGACGTCGAAGAACATCAGGGAAATCAACACGGCGAACACTGGCACCGTGTTTTGCCACATTCCCCCGGTGGCGATGCCCAGTCGAGCAACACCCATGTTCCAGGCGACTGTTGCCAGTGCGGTACAGAAGACGGAAGCAATCAAGAGGTTGCCCCATTCCGCGGGTGTGGGATTTACATTAGGTTCGCCTGCGAACGTAAAAACACGTGCTAAAGCCCAAAACAACAACAACCAGGGCACCGCACCAAGCGAGCTCAAAAAGGTGCGACGCAGTGCAGGTGTATCCGTGGTAAACCAGCGTTGGGCGAGAATAGAGTACACCGTCCAACTGGCCAAAGCTAGAATCAACAAGAACTCACCGCCTTGCAGTTTGAAAGCCTGACCTGTGGCGTCGGCTCGACCATAGATCGCGATAGCTGCACCCACAATCGTCAATAGCGTCGCGCCCCAAAACCCCTTTTCCAAGCGAGCGCCCGTCATCATTCTCGCCACTATCGCGACGTAAACCGGCGAACCGGCCGTGATTGCTGCGGCCGTAATTGGTTGGGTGTAGTTGAGGCCCAGGTTAAAAAAAATTAAGAACGCCGCGACGCTTAAGCTCATGATCGCTAAACGAGCAAAAGATATTGGCGAACGCAGTTGTCGCAATCCCAACGTTGCCCACACCAAGGCTCCTAAGACAAGCGAGGCGATGACATAACGTAAAGGAGGAACCCAGAAAGGATCGAAGCTCTTGAGCAACGACGTTGTCAACGGAATATTGAGGCCCCAGAGTACGCTAGCCGCAAGATAGCTTAGTGTCCCGGTTAACAGGGAAGGGGAATTCATGAAGCCTTTCGGGCGGATCGTCGTGAGCAGTATTGATGACTGTTGATGACAGTTTCGTCAAGCGATCAAATTATATCGTCCAGCGCGCCTATTAGTTTCTGCGCATTGCGTTTTTGTATCGGTTTGAAAAGTCGTAATAAGGCGCGAAGTTCAGGCCTTCATCAAACCGATGTTCGCGCCAGCCACTCCACCAAAACCAGACAAGCCTGGCAAGGTACTCAGGAGATCCGCTTGAGGGTTGAGCCAACGCAGCAAAGACCCTGCGTACTGAGACACGCCAAGGCTCGGAATCCACCTCCCCTGGAACTCCCAGCTTTTCGCAGGGTCCGCTGCGTCATTGGGGCCGCCAAGAGCAAGACTAGGGTATTGGCCTACTTGGGCTTTGGGATTGACTCCTGCTCCAATCACGAGATGCTCATTGCCCCACGCGTGATCCGTGCCAGCGCTGCTATTGGGCTTGAAGGTGCGCCCAAAATCGGAAGCCGTGAAGAGTGTGACTTTGTCGGCTAAACCGAGATTCTTGAATGCCGAGTAAAAGGCCGCGACCGAGCGACCAATATCGACCATAAGAGCGGCATGAGTGTTGAGCTGGTTGCTATGGGTATCGAAGCCACCCAAGCTCACAAAGAAGATGTGGCGTGATCCGCCTAGGGCTCCACGCCCGGCAGGCTCGACCATTTTCGCGACTTGGTATAGCTGTTTAGCAAGCCTCGAATTGTTTGGCGCCGCGAGGTTTCCAAAGGCAGCATTGATGATCGGGTTCGAGCCGGCATCACCGGGCTTGATTTTGATCGTGCTTTCTAGGCGACGGCTCAAGTCCATAGCGGCGCGTTGCTGGCCTGCATACGTCGCATGTAACTGATTTGGCGAGGCTTGAGAAATGAGCGCCTCCAATGCGGCCTTACGCGCATCTGACTGACTGCCCGCCCAATACCCATTCAGGCCAAAGACGCCGCCAGGCTCAGGCAAGGCCAACTCATTGTTGCGTAGGCCCGTGCCAAAGCGCGTATTCCCGGCGAAAGAAACGACCTGTCTAAAGTCGTTTTGCTCAGCACCCGCACCGCCCCAGCCCATTTGGCTGATGGTCGTCGAGGCGCCGTTTTCCCACTGCCTCTGTTGATCAGAGTGCGAGAACAGACTCTCAGGCACTTGGGTCGCATTGTTTTGATCACGCCATTGCACATATTGGGCCTGGGTGAGAGATCGCGCTAGCGGGCCAACGTTATGCGCTATCGCTAGGGCTTGGTCATTCCAAACACTGGCTAGCGGCGCCAGTCCGGGATGCAGCCCAAAACGTGCTCCAGGCAATTCCACAAGCCCTTGTACACCGGCACTACTTCTCGGCAACGCTAGGCCTTTGCGAATGGCCAAATAATCGCTGTAGCCCGTCCCCACTACCGAATCGTCCAGAGGTACGACCGTATTCAAACCATCATTGCCGCCGAACAGGAACAAGCACACGAGGGCTCGATAGTCGGTCGCCTGAGCCTGTGCGAGACCGGGCAACCCGAGACTCGAGATCGCGAGACTTGCTCCCGAGCCCAATGCTAGGCTGGCGCTCGTCCCTGTGAGGGACTTAAGGAAGGAGCGCCGCTGAACATTCAGGCCCCGCGGATCAAAACGGTGATCGCCGTGGTTCATAAGATGAGTATCCTTGTCATCGGGCTATTTTTGAATTTGAAAATGAGGCGAACCCAAGATTAAATAGGCGGCGGTCTTGACACGTTCGCGCTGCCAAGAGGATTGATTATTGGCGTCCGTGAGCCAGGTGTCACGAGCGCTGTACTCGGCCAGAGCGCCCGCCACAGCAGCTTGGCCAGCAGCCCCCAAGACCCCTCCTGTCAGCAGACGATCCAGGCGACTCACTAGCTTAGGAATATTGTCAGCGTCCGTTTCAAAGGCTGCGTAGCTCAGCTTCGTGCCCGTGCTTCCCAAGAGATCGCTATTGCCGATCAAACCAGCGCCTTTTGCATACCACCAGTAGATCAAATCATTGGCAAAATTGAACCAGCCCAGGCTGGTGTTCGCATTGGCTAATTGGAACTGCGGACCGACCATCCCCGGCGCACCAGGCAAGGGGTAGTCGGAGGCGTAGAAATTGAAGACCGAGGGGCTATTGAAAACGGGTTGAGAGAGGTTGGACCCCCAACCGTACTTACCCATGCGCTCACCATCGGTGTAACCATTTAGCGCGCGAACTGCGCTCACCATCATGACGACGGGGTCGCGCAGCAAGCCGCCCGTGGTGCTCTCGGCAGAGGCGTCTGATCGAGCTTCGCTATCCAACAGTATGGCAGCGACTGTTGCACTTAGATCTCCCTTTTCACCGCTTCCGAAAGTTTCGTACTTGCCAGCACTAAAGGCGGCGGCGACTCGTCCGACATATGCCGGGCTAGGGTTGCTGCTCACCAGAGCTTGAATCAAGCGCTTCGAGATAAACGGCGCAATGTTGGGATGATTCATGAGCGAGTCCACAACCGTGTTGAGTGCTCGTGTGGGGCTACTGCCAACGGCTAGGGTTGTTCCTGAAAGCAAAGCGCGCAAACGGGTGTCATGCTGAGCTAAATTCGGCTGCATCGCTCCTTTAAGATATTTCGGATTTTTCCCGCCGCAATTGTTCGTACACCAAGGATTCACACCACCTGCGGGATAGGTCCAGCCTGTCAGCGAAAACGCGTAATCACGCACGATCGCATTGTCATAGGTCGCCTGGCATTTCCCGCCCTTTAGTGAGCCGTCTACATTGAGCTCACAGGTGCCTATCGAGAAGAGTTGTAGCAATTCGCGCGCAAAGTTTTCGTTAGGATCGCTTGCATCGTTGTTGACCATATTGAGGTACTCACCCATGACGGGATGAGTCGCGACGGAAATGAGTACATCACGATATGTGCCGAAGGCACGCTCGCGCAGCATTTGAAAATAATCCGCTAGGCCGTAAGTACCGCTCACTTCAACCTCGGACACGACCAAAATTTGGGATAGCGCAAAGCCCAGTCTCTGACGAAGCTGATCAGTACCGATGGACGCTTGCTTAAAAAAATCTAGCTTGATTAAGTCACTCGAATACCAGTCACGCCAACACGAATCGCCCTCTGGCGTGCCGAGAGCAAACTGATCACAAAAACCAGTATTCTTGTCGGGCCATTTATGGATGGCATCTCGATCCCGATAGCCGAAGGTCGAGGTGGGCATGGCAAACTGTTCGGCCAACCAACGTCGTGGACCTTTTGTTTTGGCCTCCTGGATTCCCGCTTCGCTTGGCCCAAAGCTTGCTTGCTGTAAAAGCCGAAATGCACCATTCTCACTAATGGATTGCTCTGGCGGCGCATTTTGCAGCGCTGACATTGACGGGCCAGTAAGCGCAATCGTCCCACTCGAGTTATGCGCAGCCTCACCATTGATCGTCACGGCGCCAGCGCTGCTCGGGCTACTACCCAACGTGGATTTGCCAGGCGCCGCTGCGACGACATTTCCGGGGAGGATTTGCGCTTGGTTGGTCCCAATCGTAGACCCTGTAGGCGCGTCCATGTTACTCGAAGAAGCACCACTTCCGCCACCGCTACAGGCGACCAGAAGCTTCATGACGAAGAAACACAAAAGGTATTTTTTCATGCAGCGAACCACTTCTGACAAGCGTCGTCCCGATGGCAAGCGCCCGCAGTGAAAACTCAAGTCTCATAAGATTGGCTGGTACTCATGCGCCTAGCTTTGAAGTCCCGCCGAGAATATGGGGCAACCAGTTGGGCGTCGTTATAGATATGAATTGTCCACCGAATCACGACTTGCGAAGCAACCATTGATCAGCTATTTCCCACCAATGAGGGAAGAATCGCTCGTCCGTCACAGCGAACTGGACGGTCATCGGAACCTGATATTGATTTAGGTCCAAGCCTCTTAGACTCGAAGCACTATAAAAACTAAGCGGGATATCCGTCAATCAGCCATGTCGGAAAATATTTTTCAGTCCTGGCCGGCGTTCGTCGTAGCGAACGTCGGTCAAGATCAAGTGTCAGCCCACGCAGGATCATTGCGTCGCGCCTTACTGCGCGTCATTTTCCTCATTGGGTTTTTATTGGGAGCTATTGAGTGCCAGGCTCAAGCACGTCCCGACTCTAGCTTCGCCCCCTCTTACAACATCGCTTGGCACTACGGAGCCAAGCCTCCTCTCGAAAGCCTTAGGATTTTCGAGAGAGTCGTAGTGGAACCCGACCACGGATTAGATCCCAAGGCCTATCGACTGAAGAACAAAGGCAAATCTGAACTTTATGCTTACCTCTCAATTGGCGAGGTACAAAAGAGTCGCGCCTACTTCAGTTCGATGCCCTCCGAGATGTTGCGCGGAGAAAACCGGGAGTGGGCAAGCTTGGTGATTGATCAGAGCCACCCTCAATGGCCAGAATTCTTCGTAGAAAAGATCGTGACTCCGCAATGGACGCGTGGCTATCGAGGTTTTTTCTTGGATACCATGGATTCCTATCAACTCATCGCTAAAGATGAGACTGCGCGCAAGGCTCAAACCGAAGGCTTGGTCAGGGCTATTCGCTTGCTCAAAGAAAAGTACCCGGACGCCAAACTGGTTTTTAACCGAGGCTTCGAATTACTGCGGGAGCTTCGCCCCTTGGTTGAAGCGGTCGCGGCAGAATCACTTTTCAGAGCTTGGGACAACACCACAAAATTATATAAAGAAGTCGCACCAGAAGATCGTGCCTGGTTGCTTGACCGCCTCAAGGAAGCCCAGGCGATGGGTCTTGCCGCCATTTCGATCGACTATGTTGACCCCAAGAACCCTCGCCTCGCGCGCGAAGCAGCAAACCAAATTCTTAATCTCGGCATTGTTCCGTACGTAAGTGATGGTTTACTTCTAAACGTCGGTCGGGGCGTCTGGGAAATCACTCCGCGCAAGGTACTTTTTCTGCATGACACCAAAGTTAACAAAGACTCTCATTTTGCGAGTGCCCAACGGTTTCTGGTGACTCCGCTGCAATATCTAGGCTATCGGGTTGATCTGGTCGATTTGCGCGACGAGGCTGTCCCAGATGGGTTTCTTGGCGACCAATACGCGGCCATCATCGTTCAGGTTACGAGTTCCGATACCTTAGCAAAATTCAGGCTTGAGTCGTTTATCACTCAAGCCTTAGACCAGGGATTAAAACTCATTTTTTTCGACGGACTAGGTGAAATACTTGAGGGAAAGCTCGCGACCCGGCTGGGTTTAAGCCCCTTACGAACAAGACTCCAGGGGCCGTTCACCGTTCAAAACAACAGCCAAGGGCTATCTCCCTACGAAGTTGAGGTCAGCCCGAAATCGCCCGGTAGCACTACTTTTCGTCTGGATGGCCCTGGTCAAGCCTTAATGTCGATTACCGACAGCAAGAGTCAACGCTTTGACGCGGTCGGCATCACCGAGTGGGGCGGCTGGGCATTGATGAGCCAAGTGTTCACTGTACTCAAAGATGGTGACTATACGCGCTGGGCAATCGACCCCGTCGCCTTCCTTGAACGAGCGCTCAATGCTCCGAAATTCCCAGTCCCGGACGTGACCACGGAAGCTGGTCGGCGGCTCTTGATGGTACATATAGACGGCGACGGATTCGCCTCAAGAGCGGAGATTCCAAAGCTGCCCTATGCGGCAGAGGTGATGCAAAAAGATTTTATCTCTCGCTATAAGGTGCCGCACACTGTATCCATCATTCAAGGTGAAATTGCGAGCAATGGCCTCTACCCCCAGTTCACAGCCTCGCTCGAAAAATTGGCGCGGGATATTTTTGCGCTCGACAATGTCGAGATCGCCTCGCACAGTTTTTCTCACCCTTTCTATTGGTATCGCGCCGTTGAAGAAGGTGAAAATCCCAAACTTCGCCTCCCTATTCCCAATTACAAAGTCGACCTTGAAAACGAGATTGCGGGCTCTGCAAGGTACATCAACGAGCGCCTTGCGCCGCAAGGCAAGCGCACCAAAGTGTTCCTCTGGACGGGCGACTGCGTACCCACGGCCGAGGCCATTGCAACCACCTATCGCCACAATCTCTACAACATGAACGGTGGCAACACCACGATCACTAAAGCGCAACCCAGCCTAACCATGGTAGCTCCTCTTTCGATACGCAAGAACGGAGCCTTACAGATTTACGCTCCAATGCAAAATGAGAACGTCTATACCAATGATTGGACCGGGCCGTTTTATGGTTTTACAAGGCTCATTGAAACATTACAACTAACCGACCAACCGCGGCGCCTTAAGCCTGCCAACATTTATTACCACACCTATTCGGCCAGTAAGCCCGCTTCCATCGAAGCGCTGCATAAGGTTTATCAATATGCACTTGCACAACCCCATACTGCCATTTATGGTTCTGAGTACATTGAGAAGGTTCTCGACTGGGAAGATCTTGCAATTGCTCGCGATCTCCGCCAAACCGACTCTCTTTCGCCATCACAAAACTGGCTATTAGTGGGTGACGGATCGGTACGTAGCTTTCGACTTCCAAAAGCTTCAAAGCTCGATTTGCAGCACAGTAAAAATCTTGCGGGCAGCAGTTTGCTACATGATGGGCTTTATCTACACACTAGTGATGCGCGCAGCGAAATACGGGCTAGCAAGCCTCTCCTCGTGGTGAGTCTTGCTTCAGATTTCGATTCACAGATTGCGCCGTCCGCTTCGTCTCAGCCATTATTTTCCGAGCTATCCCATGCGCTTGGCAATGCTGCGTTTATCGCCACTGAGATCGTCCAGGTCATGGCCCAACAAGCGCTTCCCGCGATACTCGATGCAAACGGTGCAATCAGCGATTTTAACCGGCAGGAGCGAGGCTTTAGCTTCCGACTACGAAGCCACGGCATCGGAGAATTTCGCCTGCATCACGCGGCACACTGCAAAGTGACGAGCGATGGCGAACCCATTCAGGCCGGGCCTCTTCTTACTTCAACCCTTCAGCTCCCGTCGGCCCTCTCATCGCTAGGTCTTCATGACTACCGCCTCCCTGAAACCCATCAAAAGAGCTTGGTACAAGTCCTCTGCTGATGACAGCAGAAAGAGGCTCTTCCCCGCCGGCCTAGTGCTCCTGCTCGCGGGGATCTTGCTATGGCTGCTCTGGCTCATGGTACCCACCAAGACCTTGCAACATCAACTTGGCGAGGCGAAGCAAAGCGACGCTCTGACGATTGCTTACATGCAAACCTGGGTCCTCGCCGACCCACAAGATTCAGACATGCGGTTTTTGCTGGCTCGTCACCTTCTTATTGCCGGTCGCTATGACGAGGGATTGCGGCTTACGGTTGCACTCATTCAAGAAGCGGACGGCAAGGTTGGCAAGGAAGAGCTTTTACATAACGCCCAGATGCTCAAGCTTTCAGTGATTGAAGCGCAAGCCTTCGCTTTCGAAAGTGGTCATCCTAATCGTGCACGCCTCCTTAACGAAGCACGTACTTGGCTAGCAGGTGTCGTTTCAGACACCAGCGACAAGACCATGCTCAGAGTGTACTTGCGCCGTTCCATGGCCCTGGACGATCTCACGCTGACCAAACTGGTCATGGCAAAAATTAGTCCAGGGCGCTATCGGCGCGACGTTGGAGACAATCCATCAAACCGAACCACCGAGATCGCAGATGGCGGCTTAGGGACGGGAGCTGACTCCAAGCAACCTCAGGATGCTGAGCACACAGGTTCAGCGAACGACATCATCAACACTCCTGAAGCTCGAGGCAAGGACGCCGTTGCGAATGGGAGATGGCAAGACGCGGCTGACATCTATTGGGGGATGTATGACCATGCTCGTGCTCCGAAAACGAAAAGAGATCTCTTACTCCTGCTAGTACGCAACGAGCAATGGGGCAACCGTTTACCGCTCTTCTTCAAGGCACTCGACTCCCGTCTAGGAAGCCTGCCCGACGACAAGGATCTTTTGAAAAGGCTAGCCAAGCTAGCGCTGGCAGCAAATCGGCTCGACATTGCGGAGAAATTCGTGAGACAACTCATGCAGTTCTCTGAGTCAACGATGATACCGGGCTTACTTGGACGTGCACTTTCTTGGCTCAATCCGATCGCCATCGCTCACGCGCAAGAAAGCTCGGAGACATTCAACGGCATTCAACGCGAATGGGAGACTGGCGTAGCCTCCATCAAACGCGAGGAGCCCCCTCTTCCCAAGGCTGCATTCGACGATGAAACCTTCTTCATCGCTTTTCAAGTCTTTATGAGTAAAGGTAACCAAGAAGACGCCTATAAGGTAGCCGCCCTCGCCGTCAAACAAATGCCCAATAATGGCGTGTGGCGTCACCGGCTGGCCCAGATCTCTGAGTGGACTCAACGGCCTGACGACGCCCTGTCACACTGGCGCTATATCGCCCAACATTTCCCTCAACTTTCGACGACAGTCCAAGACCCCAAAACACTCGTGACTCTAGAAATTGCCTGGTCGAATGTCAAGCGCCTAGCGAGAATGTTGAACCAGCTACCCTGCTTGATCTTAGTACTGGAGTACGAGCAAAACCTAAACCCTGAAGATATAGATATTGACCGAGCCATTCTTAAACTCGAAGAGACCCAAGGCAATACTGACCAAGCGATCAGCAAGCTACAAAAGCGTATCAAGAAACTTGGCGCTCCCCTCAACCGCAAGCTTTTTGAGGAGC
>JANLRI010000083.1:0-14366 GCA_031361565.1 Betaproteobacteria bacterium
GCTCCTAAAAAAGTAGTCGCTAAGCCAGCTGCTAAAAAGGCCGCCAAAAAAGCGGCTAAAAAGCCAGCTAAGAAAGCTGCGAAAGCACCTGCTGCCGCTGCACCCGCAGCCGTTGCAAAGCCTTTAAATCCTGCTGCAGCATGGCCTTTCCCGACAGGCAACAAGCCTTAATCGGAAAACGACTGCTGTTCAAGCAAGATACTTGTCGTGTAAAGTCCGCTCATCACTGAGCGGTGCTCTCCAAGAAAACGACACTTGCCCGGGTTACGCGAGTTACCCGGGTTTTTTATGCCAAAATTTCGACCTTGAATTCTTTCGCGTAGGATTGCGCCATGCAGGCACTCTGGTTTTTAATCGATACCTTAGCTAGTTTCCTGGCGGGAAGCTTATTGTTACGCGGTTATATGAATTGGTTGGGATTGCGCGGGCGCGACCCCTTGAGCCAGTTTATTTTTGCGATTACCGACTGGTGTGTTTTGCCGTTGCGAAAAATCATGCCTGCAAAAGGGCGCTGGGACATGGCAAGTTTTATCGCCGCCATACTCGTCGCCCTGGTGGCTGCCATCGCGTTTAATCTCATCGTGGGCAGGGGCATGATTCCGATGCTCGGCAGCTCTTTGTTATTGGCACTGACATGGCTCATCAAATGGACGCTTTACACCGCCATGATGATTCTTTTGATGTCGGCCGTTCTATCCTGGGTCAACCCTCAGGCGCCGATGGCTCCCCTGCTCAACGCTTTGACTCGCCCCATTTTGGAGCCGATTCGCCATGTGATCCCTCTTGTGGGCGGCGTTGATCTTTCACCGATGGTGGCGATCATCGCGATTCAGTTTTTGCTGATGTTGAGCAGTAGCTTATTCTCGATGGCCTGGTTAAAGTAGCCCGTGCCTGGTTAGGCTCCTAGGCAAGTTTAACCAAGGCGCGCTTAGTTAGGGCAAGCAACGTTGAACGCTGCCTGGAAGCGATGTCGAATGCTGGTCCAGTCGAGCGCATGGTTTTGTGCACCAGATTTTTCAATCTTGATGCCACCAAGAACACTGCCCAGGCGGCCGCTATCAAGCCAGGACCAGCCTTTGGCAAGACCGTAAAGTAGGCCGCCCCGATAGGCATCGCCGCAGCCGGTCGGGTCGATGGCTTTGCTTATGGCGATATTCGCAATCGCGACGGGGGCCTGTCCTTTGAGATAGAGAAGCGAGCCCTCGCCACCCTTAGTGATGATGAGTGCTTCGACTTGCTCGGACAATTGCTGTTCGCTCCATCCGGTTCGATCACAAAACAATTGGGCTTCGTAGTCGTTGAGCGTGATGGCGTCAGCCAGGGCGGTAATTTCACGAAGTTCCGCGCCGTCAAACATCGGCAGTCCTTGGCCAGGATCAAAAATAAACTTCGCTCCAGCTGCTTTAAATTCCTTGCTATGACTGACCATGGCCTCCTTGCCATTTGGGGACACAATCCCCCAACTTAAGGTGCCCGCATCTTTCACATGAACTTGATGCGCAAAGGACATTGAGCCTGGATGGAAGGCGGTAATTTGGTTGTCGGCAAGATCGGTGGTAATGAAACACTGCGGGGTGTAACAATCGTCCATGCGTTTGACCGAAGAGATGTCAATCTTTAGACCTTCCATCCGCTCAAGGTAGTGCTGGCCATCCATTCCGACCGTGGCAAGCACCACCGGCGAGCCGCCCAAGCCTGCCAAGGTATAGGCAATGTTCGCCGCGCAGCCCCCATACTCTCGCTTCAAGCTTGGGGTCAGGAAGGACACGTTGAGCATGTGCACTTTGTCGGGCAGGATGTGGTCCTTGAAATGTCCATCAAACACCATGATGTTATCGAATGCAACCGAACCACTAATGCCAACGCGTTGAGTCATAAATCTTCCTAGGGATAGAACAGTACGGCCGAATAGCCGTTAGGTGTAAGTTGGTTAAGGCTCAGGCGCACACGGATATTCTTCTCGGAGCGAGCGGCAAAGCCTTGGTCTTTTTGATCTGTAGCGCTCAGGTAGTCGGTCGCCAGTAGAACCTTGCGAGCCAGAAGCTGTCCTCCCGGGTCCGTCAAGCTCAACTCGATGGCCGGCCACTGCACGGCATGTCCCGCCTGGTTACGGAGTAGCGCCTGAGCAAGGTAGGTTTGCGCCTCGCCGCTCGCAAGCTCACTCGCTTGTAGTTCGAAGGATTCAATAGTTAGCGCGTCGAAGCGACGTGGTAACTCTACCTTGAGTCCGAAAGGCTCACTCATTTTTGTGAGCATTGGGCGAAGATCAGGATACTGAATTGCGAGCTCGTTTCGGGTCAGAATTGCGCCCTGAAGCAGGGCTAGAACAATGAGTAGAGCGCACGGCACAAGCCAAAGCTTAGAGCGCGCGGCTGGTTTGGTTCGGTAGTCGATTGCTGAAATTTCGCCAGGACCGGCAATTTGCCTATCGTCCTCGGCGAGCGCAAGGTATGCAGGCTTAGTGCCCGGCGAAAAGTCGCTATCCTGGTGTTCAATCTCGAGACCCTGCGGGATTCGGCTAAGCTTGAGCGCGGCCGCTTCAACGGCGCTAAAAGCGCTTGCCGATGCATCGCTTTGAAGATCCGACTCGGGCGCTTCAATCAGAGGATTCGCGATTTTTGGGGTTTGCTCGGGCGCTGTCGGCGCCTCGTTAAAGATCGCACGCAAATCGCCTTCGTTGGAAATTTTTCTAGCGACCCCGGTGTCAATTGCGAAAGGATTGATCTTGGCGGCCGCGGACTCTTCATCGCCGATAAGGGGCTTCCCAGGACTATCGGTTTCAGTGGCCCTGGCCGAGGCTCCTGAGGGCGCTACCAGGGGGCTGGGAAGGTAGGCGGGTATCGGGGCCTGGATCGTCATTGGGTCAACCTGCATGGAGGCGTTGAAGATCGTCTCGGGCAGGAAGAATGCAGTTTTCAGATCTTCCAGATTGGGTGTCGACTCGGCTGCCGCAACGGGGGTCGGGACCCTAGGCTTGGGATCGTCGATATAGCGTAGATAATCGACCCCTGAGAAGACATCCTGACACTTTCCACAACGCACCAATCCGCGCCTCAACTTAAGTTGATCGGCGACCACTTTGAAGCTCGTTTTGCAGTGCGGACAGGTTGTTGCTAGTGCCATCGTGGGCGCATTTTAATGCGCTCTTGGAAAGTTCGCGAATCGAAATCGTGAACTATTGCTGAATTGAGCTATTTTGACCGAGTTCCAACCAAGCAAGACCAACCTTCGCGCGAACTGAAGACCTTCATTTCAATCTCCGCATAGGCTGCTGCGACTTCCTGGACTTGACGATCCAGCAAGCCAGCCAGAATCAAGCTACCGCCCGGAAGAACAAGTGCCTCAAGCGCTGGTGCCAGTACTTTGAGTGGATTGGCCAAGATATTGGCGAGCACCACCTGAGCGGGCTTCGGGGCGGCCTGGCGAGTGTTGTGCGCGATCAAAACGACTTGGTTGTTCTCGGCATTGTTCTGGGTACTGAGGACCGCCTGTTCGTCAATATCCACGGCGACGACTGATTTGGCGCCCAACTTCGCAGCCGCTATCGCCAGAATTCCAGAGCCACAGCCGTAGTCGATAACGGTCACGTCCTTGGGAAGACACTGCTCGATCCACTCCAGGCACATGCGAGTGGTGGGATGGCTGCCGGTACCAAAGGCTAGGCCCGGGTCCAGGATGACCTCGGTGTGGCCAATCTCCACAGGCTGATGCCAAGACGGTCGAATCGTCAGCCTTGGGCCAATCTGAATCGGTTCAAACTGGGATTGAGTGAGGCTGACCCAATCTTGATCGGCGACGTCACGAAAGTTTGGTTCAAGAGGTTCTTTCAGGCCGCACTGTTTCGCCGCCTCGCCCAGAAGCTGCTCACCCGAGGTTTGCGACTGAGGGTCGAGTAAGGCGATCAGACGAGTCCGGCGCCACGCGTTGTCAGCGACCGGCTCGCCGGGTTCTGCAAAAATCGCGACTTCATCGGTGGTATCGGCATCCGCATCTTCGGCCTGAACCGACAATGCTCCCAACTCAAGCAGGGCATCACTCAGAATTTCGGCGACGTCTCGCGCGACAATAACGACCAATTCTCTATACATGGGAGGACTCTGCTGCGTTCGTGCTTAGACTTTGCGCAAGGCAAGCTTATGCTCAAGATAGTGGATCGAGGTGCCGCCGTTCACAAAATTGGCATCGGCCAAGAGCTCGCGATGTAAGGCCAGGTTGGTTTGAATGCCTTCCACCGCCATCTCGCTAAGGGCAATTCGCATGCGCTTAATGGCTTGGTCGCGAGTTGCGCCATAGGCAATGACTTTGCCGATCATGGAATCGTAGTGGGAGGGCACCGTGTAGCCGGAATACGCGTGTGAATCCACACGGATGCCCGGGCCGCCGGGGGGGTGCCAAGCAGAAATTTTCCCAGGGGATGGGGTGAACTTAAAGGGGTCTTCCGCGTTGATTCGGCATTCAATCGCATGACCCTTAATTTCGATGTCACGCTGGCGAAAGCGCAGCTTCTCGCCAGCCGCGACACGAATCTGCTCTTGAACAATGTCAATGCCGGTGATCAGCTCAGTGACGGGATGTTCCACCTGTACGCGCGTATTCATCTCGATAAAGAAGAACTCACCCTTCTCGTACAAAAATTCGAAAGTCCCCGCACCCCGATAACCGATTTTCTTGCAGGCGTCGGCACAACGCACACCGATCTTATCGATCACGCGCCGGGCAATGCCTGGGGCTGGGCCTTCTTCCAGGACCTTTTGATGCCGCCTTTGCATCGAGCAATCGCGTTCACCGAGATAGACCGCATTCTTATACTCGTCGGCGAGGATTTGAATTTCAATGTGGCGCGGGTTCTCCAGGAATTTTTCGAGGTAGACCGTGGGGTTGCCAAAGGCGGTGCCGGCTTCAGTACGGGTCATCGAAATGGCGTTCACAAGCGCGGCTTCGGTATGAACCACCCGCATGCCTCGTCCGCCGCCGCCTCCGGCCGCTTTGATGATCACCGGGTAGCCAACGGCTTTGGCGATGCGCAAGCACTCCTTGGGATCGTCGGGCAGGGCGCCTTCTGAGCCGGGTACACAGGGCACGCCCGCGCGCTTCATCGCATCCTTGGCCGAAACCTTGTCGCCCATCAGTCGGATCGACTCGGATTTGGGGCCGATAAAGACAAAGCCACTACGCTCGACGCGCTCGGCGAAGTCAGCATTCTCCGAAAGAAAACCGTAGCCGGGATGAATTGCCTCGGCGTCCGTCACCTCGGCAGCACTAATAATCGCCGGAATGTTGAGATAACTCTCTCTGGAGGGGGCGGGTCCAATGCACACCGACTCGTCGGCCAGCTTGACGTATTTGGCTTCGGTATCCGCCTGGGAGTGAACCACGACCGTTTTGATGCCGAGCTCGCGACAGGCGCGCTGCACTCGAAGGGCAATTTCGCCACGATTGGCGATCAGGATCTTTTCAAACATTCAGTAAGGCTTACTCAATGATAATGAGAGGTTGGCCGAATTCCACCGGCTGACCGTTTTCGATCAAAATGGCTTTCACCGTGCCGGTTTTGTCCGACTCTATCTCATTAAGAAGCTTCATTGCTTCAATGATGCAGATGGTGTCACCTTCTTTAACCTGACTGCCCACTTCGACGAAAGGCGGTGATCCGGGCTGGGCCGATCGATAGAAAGTACCCACCATGGGCGAGGTAACCGGATGACCCGCATCGACTACAGGGGCGACTACATCGACACTGGCTACCGGCACGGGTGCAGGAGGATGCATCTGCATCCCACCTTGCGTCGGCATTGACTGGTAGAAGTGCTGGGTCGGTCCAGGAGTTGCGCCGGCGAGCCCCTTGACAATTCTTACCTTGCCTTCAGGCTCGGTGATCTCTAGCTCGGCAATGCCTGATTCTGAAACCAGATCGATGAGGGTTTTGAGTTTGCGTAAGTCCATGGTCGGCTCCGAAAGGCAATAAGCGTTGATTCGTCGTCTAAATCGTCGATCTTCGCCGATTTTGTTCTTATTTCTACGGTTTGATCGCGGGTTTTTTGCGGCGAGCTCTTTGCAGCAAGGGCAAAGTTTACCTTCTTTTTCGAGTTTTGGTTGGTTTCTGATGCCTCGTCAGCGACGTGAAGCTGCGTTACGAAGCGCAATATCGAGTTTTTTGCCGTCAAAACGACCTAAGATGCGTTCGGTGATCGCCCCCCGAGCGTTAATGATGACACTGAAAGGAAGACCGCCCGCAGGATTGCCGAGGAGACGAATAAGTTCCAAACCCTGGGCGTTTGCGGCTAAAAGATCGTAACTCACCGGTAATTTCTGATAAAACTTCTGAATACTTGAAATTGAGTCGATTCCAATGCCGATAGTGCTCACTTTGGCGCCCAAATCCCGCGCCCAATTTTCCGCGAGTTGCGAGAGTTCGGGCATTTCTTCGATGCATGGAGGGCACCAGGTTGCCCAAAAGTTAAGCATGATGGTCTTGCCGACTAAGGAACTGAGGGCCAAAGGGGGCGCGTCACCCAAGCCCTTCGGGCCTGCTGCGACTGGGAAGCTTTGCTTGAAGAGAGTTCTTACTGCCTCGTCCTGAACTTCAGGAGGCTGAAGTTTCCATGCCGAAACGGCGACGCCGGCTAACAAGGCGGCTGCGCCTGCGCTTAACCATAACCGTCTCTGGCTTGGGTGCGAAGCTGCCTGTCGGCTGAGCTCAGACTCACCTGAATCGCAGGGCTGTGGATTTTTCATGACTCAGTGTTTTTTGAACCCAGATTCGTAGGACTCATACGTGCCAGCAATGCCTGGCGGTTCCCGCGCGCCGCAATATGTTCCTCGCCGAGGCGGATTTTGACTTTGAGCGCGCCGCGCAAATCGTCGGTTTCATAGAGCGAAATCAAGACGGGCACCTTCTCCCCATCTTTTTTGTAAAGAAGGGCGAGCGCCTCGGTGTCTTTGTCGCCACGCCAATGGGTGGCCGTTTCAGCTTCGTAGGGGATGTTCAGGTTGAGCAGGGCGTATTCGACTTCTTTAGGATTGTCATGAAAGGCTTGCAGGTGAACATAGGCATGCTCGGCGCAGATGCCTTTCCAAGCAGGTCCCGTCACATACATTTGAAAGTCGGGCATGCTCTCCATCAGTTCAAGTGCAACCTCGCGCATTTGCTGCACCCTAGCCAGATGGCCCTCGTCAAAAAGTGCCAGGTGTTCCAGTAAGGCCGCATCCAGCTCTTCGTTATTGGGTAGGCTGTCCTTGGGCAAACTACTGGTTCCGCAGACGTCGAAAGCGGCCTTGCGCTTGGCGCTGCCATAATCCAGCCCGGAATCCGCGATCATTTGGGCCGCGCGGGCGGCGATCTCGAGTTTTAAAGCATTCATAAAGTAGAGCGATTGTAGTCTCATGCACATTCATATTCTCGGTATTTGCGGCACGTTCATGGGTGGCATCGCGGCCATCGCCAGGGAAGCGGGCCACCGCGTTACGGGTTGCGACGCTAATGTTTACCCGCCCATGAGCACCCAATTGCAAGCGCTGGGCATGGAACTCATCGAAGGGTTTTCCCCAGAGCAGCTCAAGCTCAAGCCTGATTTGTGGGTCATTGGCAATGTGGTGTCGCGCGGCAATCCCTTGATGGAAGCCATCCTCAATGCCCGTCAGCCCTATGTTTCAGGGCCGCAGTGGTTAGCGGAAAACGTCCTTCATCAAAAATGGGTCTTGGCCGTGGCCGGCACCCATGGCAAAACCACAACCTCCTCCCTCCTGGCTTGGATCTTGGAGCACGCAGGCCTCAAGCCCGGTTTCTTGATTGGTGGTGTGCCAGGCAATTTTGAGAGTTCGGCCCGCCTTGGGGGCAGCGATTTTTTTGTTATCGAAGCGGACGAATACGATACGGCCTTCTTTGACAAGCGTTCGAAATTTGTTCACTACCGCCCTTCAACGGCTGTCCTGAACAATCTCGAGTTTGATCACGCCGATATCTTTCGGGATCTCGAGGCGATCGAAACGCAATTCCATCACCTGGTAAGAACCGTACCTGGTCAAGGGCGTCTGCTGGTGAATGCCAAAGAGGCATCGCTCGAGCGCGTCTTGGCACGGGGATGCTGGAGTGAGCTTGAACTTTTCGACAGCCTCGGTGCATGGCACCTGAGTGATCTCAAAGAAAGCGCTGACACCAGCGAATTCAGGGTGCATTTTGCCGAACAAGATTTTGGCCCGTGCCATTTGCACCTGGCCGGTGAACATAATCGTAGCAATGCATTGTCTGCGATCGCTGCGGCGCGCCACGTCGGCATCGCACCCGTCGTAGCCATTGCTGCTCTTGCCGAGTTTAAAGGGATCAAGCGCCGTCTGGAATTGCGCGGCACGGTTCGCGGAGTGCAGGTGATTGATGATTTTGCGCATCATCCGACGGCGGTGGCGACCACGATTGCGGGATTGAAAGCGCGCTTGCTCGCCAGTGCAGAGCCGCACCGGATTTTAGCGGTGCTTGAGCCGCGCTCGAACACCATGAAGCTTGGTGTCGTCAAGGCCCAGCTCCCGCAGAGTTTGCAGGAGGCCGATCACGTGTTTGGTTTTGGAGGCGGTTTGGGTTGGGATCTCGGTGAGTGTTTGTTACCACTTGGCGAGCGCGCTGAGGTTCATGAACACATTGATTCAATGGTGGCGGCGATTGCTAAGTTTGCTCGCAGCGGAGATCGCATCTTGGTGATGAGTAATGGCGGCTTTGGTGGTATTCACACGAAACTTCTCGAGGCTCTGGAGCTTCGGTCGAAGTAAAAGAACCGAGCCGCCGGAACGCCTGTGCGAAATACTTTGGTGTCGATATGAAGATCATTTATCTACATGGCTTTCGGTCCTCGCCGAATTCCGCCAAGGCCCAGATACTCAGTGCCCGTTTTGCGGCGCAGGCGCTGAGCGGGACTTCGAGGCAGGTGAGTACTTCCAAGAAAAAAATCACCCAGGAACGATCGATGACCTGGGAGTTTCATTGCCCTCAACTTCCGGCATCTCCTAAGCAAGCGATCGATTTGATTGTTGACCAATACGCACCCGGCCCTCAGGACTGCCTGATCGGCAGCTCATTGGGAGGCTACTATGCTGCCTACCTGTCAGAGTCGTTTGGCTGTCGCTGCATCTTGTTGAATCCGGCCGTAGATCCGAGTCGCGACCTTGCCCCTTATGTGGGTGGACATACGATGTTCCATAGTGAGGAGGCTTTCGTCTTCAAGACTGAATACCTGCATCAACTCGAGGCCCTCAGGATTAACAAAATTACACAAGTTGAGCGCTACTTCTTGATTGCGGCAAAAGGTGACGAGCTTCTGGATTGGCGCGAGATGGTGGCGCAGTATCCGAGCGGTCAGCTCAAGCTCTTAGAACAAAGCGATCACGGTTTGTCGGATTTTGGAGACCATGTGGAAGAGTTGGTGCAGTTTTGCATGACTGGCCATGGGCCGGGTGTATAGTCCGGCGAGCTTAAGCTTACCGCTGCGGCACACTATTATCTTTCTGGAGGAAGAATATGTCTGTCAATTTACTTGATATTGCGAGCGCCGCGACCGGTGGTAATTTTGCGGGAGCATTGGGTCAGTTTCTCGGGGAAAGCCCAAGCGTGACTAGCTCGGGCTTGTCGACTGTGCTGCCAGCCTTAATTGGCGGCCTTGTCAGTAAAGGAAGCAGCACCGAAGGCGCCAACGGTCTTCTCACCATGCTGAATAATCCTCAAATCGATTCAGGCATTCTCGGATCATTGGGAAGCCTGTTTGGCAATGGCACCTCGCAAGCTTCAGGTTTGGTCTCACTAGGGACGACCTTGCTCGGTTCCCTGTTTGGCGACAAGGTGGGCGGTTTAACAAGCGCAGTATCTTCAGTGGCCGGCCTGAAAGGGTCCTCTGCGACCAGTATGCTCGGCTTAGCAGTTCCCATCATTCTGGGCCTGTTGAAGTCCCATGTCGGACAAAATAATTTGAATCCATCGGGCTTGATGGATTTGCTCAAAGGTCAGGGACCGTCTCTTTCTAGCAAGATTGATCCACGTATCGCTAGCGCAATGGGTTTCCCATCGGTGGCCGGGCTTTTAGGCTTGGGTGGCTCAACCATCAGCCAAACGGCTGGTGCGGTGACGGGCGCCGGTGTTGCCGCTGCTGCTGCACTTGGGGGCAAGGCTGCATCGATGGGTTCGACCGTCGCCTCAGGGGTAGGTTCTGGGGCGGCTGCGGCCAGTGCTGTAGCGGCAAAAGGGGGCTCGTCCCTTATGCGTTGGTTACCCTGGATTGTGGGCGCGGCAGTATTAGCCTGGGCTCTGAGCGGCATGCGCGGTTGTGGGCAAGCCGAGAAGGTTGTAAGCGCACCCGCGACCCCGGCCGTCACGGCGCCAGCATCGACCCCGGCGCCAGCTCCTGCGGCAGAAGCACCGAAACCTGCTGCCGCGGCCGTTGCAAAACCTGAGCCTGCCAAGATCTATTTTGCTTCCGGCAAGTTTGACCCCCCGGCCGATTTGGGGAAAATGCTCGAAGCACTCGTGGTGTACTCCCGGGCTGATTCGAATGCCAAGCTCTCGATCTCGGGCTTCCACGATAAAACCGGCAACGCCGAGGCCAATATTGAGCTTGCCAAGAGTCGTGCGATGGGCGTCAAAAATGCGCTGATTTCTGCGGGTGTTCCCGAAGATCGCATCATGATGCAAAAGCCGACAGAAACGAGCGGCGGTGCTGATGACAAAGAAGCGCGGCGCGTGGAAGTGGCGGTTGCGCAGTAAAGGTTAGTCAAGCTCCTGACCTCTGCGACTGGTGTGACTCACCGCACTGGAGTGTATAGTCAGTTTATTCTTGGTCGCCGACTTGTCCGCGTTTGCTTGACCACCATTCCTTAAGGAAGTGCATGTCGGTAAACCTCTTGGACTTGGCCCACCAGGCCATGCGCAGCGTCGCGCCCGAGGCTCTGGCTCAACACTTAGGCGAGTCCGCTGGGCCGACTGTGGAGGCCCTGAATTTGGCGCTCCCAGCCGTGCTAGGGGGCTTGGTTCATCAATCTCTAACCTTGAATGCCGCTGGCGCACTCCTGGATGTGATTGATCTGCCTCTAATTGATGCCAGCTTCGCCAGCAGAACCAGCGGTCTGCTCTCCGATGGAGCCATCAATTTTACTTTTCACTCGCAGGCCGGTACGAAATTAATGGTGGGCTTGTTCTTGGAGCAAGGGCTGGCAATGGCAAACAGCCTGGCCTCGATCACTGGCCTAAAGGTTTCCTCGGCGAATCATTTGCTGTCGGTCTCGACCGTGTTGAATTTGAGTCTGCTCAAGAGCCATGTGAGGGACCATAATCTGGGTGCTGCCGGATTGGTGGAGGTCATGAAGTCGCAGCGGCGCGGACTGCTGGCGAAAATAGATCCCAAGCTTGCGCTCGCGCTGGGTTCTCCCAGTCCCACGGCGCTGTTGGGCGTGAACGAGACGGACCTGGAAGCCCCCGCACCAGAACCCTACCCGAGTGGTCAGGTCGTCATGATGCCCACGCGATCCATCACAAAGACCCTGCCATGGGCTTTTGGGATTCTTTTTCTTCTCAGCTTGATCTTCGTTCTGCGTGCCTGCGATACTCCAGGGACCGGTAGTGCCAGTGCGCACAGTGCGCGCGATGTTGGCGGTGAGGTCGCTAGACCGTTGGCGCCACTGAAGGCTGAAGCCACTCAGGTGAAGCTTTTACCCGCGCTTGAAAAGATTTATTTTGAAGCTGGCAAATACGAAACACCGGACAGCACCTCGAGGGGTGAGCGAGGAGCGCATTCTCATGCAAAAAGCACAAGAGCCCAAGCCGACTGTGGGAGATCGTGAGGCCACTCGAGTGGAAGTCTCGATCACGCCGTGAGCATGCAACTTTTTCAAGTCCAGTCCTGCTTTGTGCTTCCCGAGCTTGACGGGGTGTGACACCCACCGCGCCGATTGAAATCCGCAAAGATGTTTCCAACCGAGTCCTTTAGAATCGTTTGATGGAAAAGCTCAACAACGGTGCAGACCTTCTCTGCGACACCCTACTCGCCAACAATGTCGACATGTGCTTCGCGAATCCGGGCACCTCGGAAATGCACTTTGTGGCAGCGCTTGATCGCAAACCTGAAATGCGTTGTGTGCTGGGCCTTTTTGAGGGGGTGGTTACGGGTGCTGCAGATGGTTATGCACGCATGGCGGAACGGCCGGCCGCCACCCTTTTGCATACCGGTCCAGGTCTGGCCAACGGTTTGGCGAATATTCACAATGCCAAACGAGCCTTCTCGCCAATGATCAACATTGTTGGTGATCATCCCGACTACCATCTCCCCTTTGATGCGCCACTCACCTCGGATATCGTGAGCCTGGCCAAGCCCATGTCGCATTGGGTGCATCGCATTCCCGGTGCTGATCAAGTGGCTGCTTCGGCTGCCGAGGCCGTACATGTTGCACGGACCGCACCAGGTCAGATCGCAACACTGATTCTGCCTGCCGATGCGGCCTGGAACGAAACCCAATCAGCCGTCGTGGTTGCGCCTGCCCCTAAGTTCGAAGAACTTGATGAGCAGGTGGTAGCGCGGGTTGCGCGAGCGCTCAAAGCGCCGGGTAGGTCGGTTATTTTGCTGTCCGGTAAAGCTCTGCGCGACCCGGCTTTGTCTTTGGCGAGTCGAATTGCCCAGGCCTGTCAAGCAGGGCTATTGGCCCAGCAGTCGAATGCTCGCATGGAGCGCGGGGCAGGGCGGGTGCCAATCGCCCGCGTACCGTACGGTGTCGATCAAGCCCTAAAAGTGTTTGCCGAAGTGGCAAGAGTGATTCTCGTGGGTGCCAAAGCTCCTGTAGGCTTCTTTGCCTATCCCGGAAAGCCTGGAAGCATGTTGCCGCCGGAATGTGAAGTGATCGAATTGGCCTCGCCCGCAATGGATAGTTTGGCCGCCTTAGAGCAGTTGGCCAATCACATGAAGCTTGCGGCCACCCAGGCGCCCGTTCTGCATGAGCGCCTTTACCCCCGCGTTCCGGCGGGCAAGCTGAGTTCGGATTCCATCGCGCAGGCAATCGCCTTGCATCTGCCCGATCAGGCGATTATTTGTGATGAGGCGGTGACCTCGGGTCGAGAGTTTTTCGCCCCAAGCTTTGGTACCGCCCAACACGACTTTCTGCAAATTACCGGCGGCGCGATTGGGCTAGGCCTGCCGCTTGCCGCAGGCGCCGCGTTGGCCTGCCCCGACCGCAAAGTGCTCGCTATGCAAGCCGATGGCAGTGGCATGTATACCGTGCAAGCGCTCTGGACCCATGCGCGCGAAAAATTGGATATCGTGACGGTGATCTTTGCCAATCAGCGTTACAACATTCTGCAAGGCGAACTCAAGGCCGTTGGCGCCCAAGAACCCGGTGTGAATGCGCGTCGCATGCTCGATCTGGACGACCCCACCCTCAATTGGGTCAAGCTTGCCAACGGTCTCGGTGTTGAGGCCGTGCAAACCCGGGACAGTGCGCAATTCAGTGACCTGCTGGCAAGTGCGATGGCTCGACGCGGACCCTTCCTGATTGAGGCGCTGATTTAGTCGCGCCTTTAGTCATCATCCCCGCCCAGAATTCCGCCCAGGCCCCCAAGGCCTAAGCCGCCTAAAAGCCCGGCCCCTTCTTCCTTGCCGCCTCCGCCGGTTTGTGGAGCCGCAGCAAAGATGCGCGAGGCCAAGCGCGAGAACGGCAGGGACTGCAACCACACGGTTCCTGGCCCCCGCAGTACGGCGAAAAACAAACCTTCGCCGCCAAACAAGGCCGTTTTGACCTTGCCGACATACTGAATTTCAAATTGCACATCGCCCGCCATGGCCACCAGACAACCGGTGTCTACCCTGAGGGTCTCACCCGCGGCAAGTTCACGCTTCAAAACTGTCCCGCCCGAATGCACAAAAGCCAGGCCATCGCCCTCCAGCTTTTGCATAATGAAGCCCTCACCGCCGAAGAATCCCACGCTCAGTTTTTGCTGAAAGGCGATGCCCAGTTGCACTCCGCGGGCGGCACACAGAAAGGCATCTTTTTGACAAATCAATCGGCCGCCCATTTGTTTGAGGTCAACAGCGATGATTTTGCCGGGGTAGGGTGCAGCGAAAGCCACCTTACGTTTGACGCTCGCTTGATTGGTATATACCGTCGTAAACAAGGACTCGCCGGTGATTAAGCGCTTACCTGCGCCCATTAATTTACCAAACAAACCGCCCCCACTGCCGCCACTGCCAGAGCTGCCATCGCCGAAAACAGTATCCATATCGATACCTTCTTCCATGAACATAAGGCTGCCCGCCTCGCCCACCATGGCTTCCCGCGGGTCGAGTTCGACCTCTAGGAACTGCATTTCGGCACCGTAAATCTTGTAATCAACAACGTCCATGCCCATC
>JANLRI010000092.1:0-4887 GCA_031361565.1 Betaproteobacteria bacterium
CACCCGAGGAGGCATATTTAAAATCGTCCGGCTTGGCCTTCATGAGAGCGATCAAATCTTGCACATTCTTCGCCGGCACATCGTTGCCTACAACGAGCACATTGGGCACCGTCACAATTAAGGCAACGGGAACCAGATCTTTAATCGGATCGAACGCCAGCTTGATCAGATGTGGCGCAATGGCTTGCCCCGTGTTAGTCGCGATCAAAAGTGTATGCCCATCAGCATTGGCTTTAGCCGTTATATCGGCGGCAATGGTATTGGAGGCACCGGGTCGATTCTCAACAACGAAAGTACCGCGCAACCCCTCGGCAAATTTTTCGGCCAACATTCTGGCAATAATGTCGGTGCCACCACCCGCCGAGGCACCGACCATGATGCGCACGGGCTTAGTGGGATAGGTAGCAGTTGCTGTCGCTTGGGCCGTGGCACTAGCGTGCGGCCAGGTCGTTACAAGTAACATCGCAAATGTTAGCGCCAAATTACGTAGGTTGGTCATGCTTATCCAATGGCGTTAAGGCCCACCTACCGCGATTCGAGGAATCCAGGTGGTAATAGCGGGCACATAGGTAATTAATAAAAGCGTCACAATCAGGGGCAGGTAATAAGGCATCATTTCCCGCAGCACCTCTTTCATCGACACTTTAGCAATATCAGCTACCAGGAACAGTGCCAGCCCCATCGGCGGCGTGAGTAAACCGATCATCAAGTTAAACACAACGACCATGCCGAGATGAACCGGGTCGACCCCAGCAGCAACCAGAGGCTTTGCAAGAATCGGGGCAATCACCAGAATCGCTGTGGTGCTGTCCAGGAACATGCCTACTACCAAGAGCAACACGTTCACCATCATCAGCAGCACATAGGGATTTTTCGAGATTGATAGCATCGCCTCGGTCAGCCGCTGCGGGACCGCCTCTACCGATAATATCCAGCCGAAAAGTGCGGCCACGGCAACGATTAGAAGGATACCCGCCGAGGCACCAATCGTTTCAAACGCGGCTTCGCGAATTCCTTTCCACGTCAACTCGCGGTAGAAGAGTGCACTAATCAACAAGGCATAGGCCACTGTAACCGAGGCAATTTCGGTAGGGGTAAAAAAGCCAGCCAACATGCCTGCAATCAAGATCACTGGCGCCAAAATAGCCGGAAGCGCGGGCTTAAAATCTCGCCAAAGCTGCGCGCCACTCGGCCAACGCGAAGCGCGCGGATAGTTTCGCTTCACGGCAAGGTAGCCCGTCATGAGCATCAGCATCAGCACACACAGTAGCCCAGGCAAGATACCGCCCAGCAGAAGCTGGATCACCGACACACCCGTCACTGTCCCATAAATAATAAGTGGAATACTAGGCGGAAAAATTGGCCCGACAATCGCCGACGAACAGGTCACTGCGCTGGCAAAGCCTGCGTTAAAGCCCTTCTCACGCATGGCATCAATTTCGATGCGACCGAGGCCTCCAATGTCGGCCAAGGCGGATCCGGACATCCCCGCGAACACCAGGCTGCCAAAAATATTGACCTGGGCCAAGCCGCCCGGCAGCCGCCCCACAGCGGTATCCGCAAATTTGTAAATATGCTTTGAGATCCCTGCAGCATTCATGATGCTGCCCACAAATAAAAATACAGGCACAGCAACCAAGGGAAATGAATCAAGCGCATAGAGCGTGCGCTGAGCAATCATTTCTAAAGGCAAACCATTGCCCAGCAAATAAACCACGCAGGGAATGGCGATAGCCAAGACCACCGGGAACCCGCAAATGAAAAGCGCCAAGAACGCCGCAATAACCAGTAAGCCGTTCATGTCAGCGTCGTACGCTTTTCTCCAGGACGTTTACGCTGCCAGGTGTGCGCAAACATGGCGACGGTTTCAAGCACCAAGAGCGCCGAACCGATTGCGAGCGGCGCCATAAAGAGCCAAAAAGGCATCTCCAAGGTAGCGGTTTGATTTTGAAGGTTATTTCGAATCGTCACGACGGCGGCGACCATAAACAATCCAAATACCGCTACACCCGAAGCTTCAATAAGCAATTGCAATGCCCAGCGAGGCTTCGGGGGGATTAAGGCTTGAAACTCTTCCATGCGAATTTGCCCGCCAGCGAAAGTGACGAGAGGGGCGGCCACAAAGGTGAGGCAGATCAGAAAATAGCGCGCGAGCTCCTCCGCTCCCGCCATCGGAACATTGAAGACCGATCGCATGACAATCTGAGCTAATGGTGTGACAATCAAAAGAAACAGCAAGGTCAGGCTTAAAGCCCTGGTCAAGCTACGCAGGCCTTGAAGCATGATGAGTCCCATTAGTGGGATGACGCGAGCGCCTTACTTAACCGCGCGAATTTGCTCAATAAGGCCAGTCCAATCCGGAAAGTCTTTAGCGACTTGGGCTAAGACGGCCTTACGAAAAGCCTCTAAGTCGAGGCCATCTTTGGCCTCGACAAACACCATGCCTTTAGCCTCAAGATCTTTACGATATTTCGCCGCAGTGTCACGGTCCCAATCCAAAGTCTTCAGGCCCACCTCGGCCATCGTGTCCTCAACAATCTTTCGATCCGCCGGAGGCACACCCTGCCAGGCTTTTTCATTGACGAAGACCGAAAGCACAGACTGCATGTGCTCAGTCATCATCACGTACTTTTGAACCTCATAGAGCTTCAAATTGAAGATGTTAGGTAAAGGGTTTTCTTGGCCGACAACCAGGCCTGTAGCCAGGGCGGTTGCGAGCTCGGACACTTCCACCGGGGTTGCCACGGCCCCCATGCCGGTCAACATGCTCGACCACAGCTTCACGGGCACGCCGCGATATTTTTTACCCGCCATGTCTTTCGGGCTGAGCACTTTCTCTTTCGAGGTGAGCTGTCGCGTTCCCTGAAAAAAACTTCCCACAATCCGCATGCCGCCCTTTTCAATCAGTTGCTTATTGATCTCCTGGAGCGCGGGCGAGGTGCGCGCATCGGTGGCACGCAAGCTATGGGCGGCATCGCGATACACGAAAGGCGTGTTGAAGACAGCCGTTGTCGCTAAAATTTTCCCCAAGGATGCAAAATCGTGATGACCCATTGCAATCGCACCCGACTTAATGCCATCCACCATTTCCCCCACCCCTCCCAATTGAGAGTTGGCAAAGACCTGTATCTCAACCCGACCTGAAGTTCGCTCTTTGACGAGCTTCGCCACCTCTTCGGCGTACAGAGTTTGCGGGGCGTTGGCCACGCCTACGTGGGCATAGCGAAGTTTTACTTGAGCCTGTGCGACGGCATTGCTGAGGCCCATCGCGACCAAGCCAATGACGGCTAGCTGTTTTATCAAGATGTTCAAAGGGTCTCCTGTCTCTGTAAGGTCTGCACTATTCAGCGCTGCGCCCATTCAGTCTGCCGAATTTTCAGGCCGCTTTGTTCGGACTAGACCGGGTTTACCACTCCGCTCGGCTAGTCAGGCTATTAAACGCGATTCGTAAAGTTTAAACACTGCAGCGGTGTCCAATTCGGAATGACCCGCTGCGACTAAGCTTCGATAAAGGCCGAGCGACTCTCCTAGCATGGGCGCGGGCGAGCCGAGAGCTTTCGCAAAGGCCGAGACCATCTCAAGATCCTTGGTGAGTTGGCGAACATAGCCTTGTGGCGCAAAGTCTCGGGCGATCATTCGAGGGTAGAGGCGCTGTAACAGGGTGCCGTCGGCGTGGCCTCCGCCGAGCGCTTCGGGCAGGCGTGCCGCATCGATACCTGAGGCCTCGGCGAGCGATGCGGCTTCAGCCATCACACTATGAATACAACCAACGATCAGTTGATTAAGCATCTTGGTGGCCAGTCCGGCACCGACCGAACCCATATGATTAAACCGCGCGCTGATATCGGTCATCAGGGGCCGAAGCCGCTCAACGTCTTTTGAATCTCCCCCCGCCATAATGGTCAGCGTTCCTGCCTCTGATGCGGGAGGCCCGCCCGACACCGGAGCATCAACCCAAGCGCATCCCGACATAGTTTTCAGACGAGCCGCAAAGGCCTGGCCTTGCTCGACACCTATGGTAGAAAAATCAAGAAGTAGTTGCGGCGGTTTCATCGCAGCCGCAATCCCGCCCGACGGTCCAGCGCCGAACAATACTTCCTCAACGGCCGCACCCGTGGGTAGATTAGTGAGCACAATATCGGCGTCGCCCACGGTATCGCAAGCGTTCAAAGCCACCTCTGCGCCGAAGCTTGCGGCGGATTCACATTGCTTTGCCGACACATCAAATACACGTACGGTGTAATCCAGGGAAATCAAGCGTCGGACCATTGGCAAGCCCATCAGACCAATACCGATATAGGCGATAGCAGGTTTCACGCGCTTTGCTCCATACGGTATAGACGAATAGCATTTTCGCGGAACAAGGCAAGACGTTCGCTTTGGGAGAAATCTTCGGTGATCAAATCAAACCCGCTAAAAATCGTGGAAAAAGATCCACACAAACTATCTACCGGGAAATTGCTGGCAAACATGCAGCGCTCAACCCCGAAAAGCGCAATCGCCGTTAAAACGATGCTGCGGTTGGACGCGACATTCCAAGCTACACCAGCTTGACCGAGCCCGGATATTTTCACGACAACATTGGGGCATTGAGCGATGTGGTTCATGGCCTGCGACCAGGCCCTCAAGCCTGCGACACTTCGGTCCGCGGGTAAACCAGTGTGATTCAATACCATCATGGTGTCGGGGAAGGTGCGCGCGAGCTGCGCGGCTTCCGACAAATGCCACCACGGTGTTTGTAGTTCGAAATGTAGCTGATATTGCTGAAGCAAAGCATAACCTGCGTGCCAGGCCGGATCGCTCATGCCACTGGGTTTTGCCAGACCAGGTGAAGCATTAGCGCGTGGCTTATGTCTCACCCCCCGCACAAAGCCCCACGCGGCATGT
>JANLRI010000141.1:0-7524 GCA_031361565.1 Betaproteobacteria bacterium
TGCGGCCCCCCGGTGCCACGGCCGGGCCAATGTTGGCCGCTCATTGCCGACTAAGTGGCAAAACGGGTCAAAGAAAAGGTGTCGATGACAAGAGTTACCACATTGGTTTTGAATTGCGCCTACCCGCGGCCTGGAATGGCCGATTCTTGTTTCAAGGAGGCGGCGGCAATGATGGCGTGGTGCGGCCAGCAGTAGGGCCACAGGCGAGTGTCGACTATGCGCTCAACAAGGGCTTTGCCGTGGTGACGACCGATGCTGGTCATCAAGGGACAGACGCCACTTTTGGATATGATTCTCTAGCGCGCATCGATCATGCCTACCGTTCTTATGACATCGTAGCGACTAAGGCAAAGGAGCTGATTCGTCGTCATTACGCTCTGGCTGCTCAAAAGTCTTACTTCGTGGGTTGCTCCGGCGGTGGTCGACAAGGCATGGTGTTTGCCCAGCGCTTTCCAGAGCAATTCGACGGTGTTCTTGCGATGGCGCCAGCCATGACGGTAGCCAAGGGTGCAACCGTGGCAGCGGCCTGGGATACACAAACCCTTCAGTCGATTGCCCCTAGAAATTCAGAGGGCCTGACGCTGTTAAGTCAAGCGTTTAGCAATGACGATCTTGGCTTGCTGCGCAAGGGCGTTTTACAGGCTTGCGATGCCCAGGATGGGCTCGTTGATGGCCTCGTCTCTAACCCTGCCGCTTGTCGTTTTGCGCCGGTCAGTCTGGCCTGTGCGGCGGGTGTAAGCAAGGATTCAACATGCCTCAGCGCACCTCAGGTACAGGCACTGGAAAAAATCTTTAACGGCGCTCGCACCACGGCGGGTGCGCCGCTCTATTTTTCATGGCCTTGGGATGCAGGCATTGGTCATCCCGACAATGATTGGCGTATGTGGAAGCTAGGTAACTCACTCACTCCAGCGCCCAACTCTCGTCATGTGTTCTTGATGCAAGACGCAATGAAACATGAGTTTGTCACGCCACCAGACCCGAGCTTAAGCATTTTTACGTTTAACTTTGATCGAGACCCGGGTCGCATGGACGCTTATGCGTGGATTTACAACACCGAGGCCGATGTTCAACTTAAACCTTTTAAAGCACGCGGTAGTAAGTTGCTGCTCGCCCACGGTATGGCCGATCCGATTTTTTCAGCGCATGAGTCAGTGGATTATTATCAGCGCATGCAGGCGGCGCATGGGGCGACCACGGCGGATTTTGCCCGTCTCTTCCTGATTCCAGGGATGGGCCACTGCTCGGGCGGAGCCGCCACCGATGCCTGGGAGGGACTGGAAAGCTTGGTTGCTTGGGTCGAAAAAAATCAAGCCCCCCAAGCTATTGTGGCGCGAGGTACGAAGGTCTTTCCGGGTCGGACTCGCCCCTTGTGTGCTTGGCCGAGCTACTCGCACTACAAGGGCTCTGGAGATGTGGAATCGGCGGAGAATTTTGAGTGTCGTCGATAAAAAGTATCCTTAGCGCCGCCATGGGGTGGCCCATGAATAAAGCGAAATGATGGCTGTTAATGAATGAATTGAAAGGATTGAAGTGAGTCTACCCAAACCCGAACTCCTACATGTATTTGATTTGGACGTGAGTGTTTCCACCCCGGTCGATGTGGGCGAAACTCCCGGTGGCATGAGAAGAATGATTCCGATCACTGGTGGTGTTTTGACGCCTTCGCTTGCCTTGCTGGCTCGCCAGGGGCTTAGTGTTGAAAGCGCCGATGCCGCCAAGTACCTTGGACGAGTGGTGCCTGGTGGTGCCGATTTTCAACTGATTCATGCGGATGGCACCCAGGCCCATTTGGACGCACGTTACGTGATTGAAATGCATGATGGTGCGAGAGTGTTTGTCAGCAACACCGCCCTGCGAGTGGCCAATGCCGAAGATTCATGGCGTCTTCGCATTGGCCAGCCAGTTGATCCGAGTCGAGTGTATTTTCGATGTCAGCCTCAGTTAGAGGCGGCCGCAGCGCAATGGGCGTGGATGAATCAATATCAATTTATAGGTAGTGGAACACGGGCACCGGCGGGCGTGCATCTGAGTTTCTTTCAGGTGCTTTAGGTTGTTACTTTACGCGGAAAAAATTATGACTGATCTCTATTTACATCACTACCCCACGTCACCTTTTGCTGAAAAAATACGGATGATCTTTGGGCGAAAAAGTCTGACCTGGCATTCGGTGCCACAACCCTCGATCATGCCCAAGCCCGACTTGCAGGCGCTGACTGGCGGCTATCGTCGCATACCGATATTGCAAGTCGCCAATGAAGTGATTTGCGACACTGCCCTGATCGCCGATGCCTTGGAACACCTCGCACCAACACCCGGTTTGTTTCCGAGTGCTTGCGAAGGTACAGCGCGCATCGTGGCCCAGTGGGCAGACTCGGCGCTCTTTGCCGCCGCCATGGCCTATAACTTCCAGCCAGCCGGCGCCGCCGAGTTGTTTGCAGGACTATCACCTGAGACCGGTGCGGTTTTTGCGGCCGACCGGAAGGCCATGCGAGGAGGTGGTGCGCGGCTCTCTCCCCAAGATGCCAAGGGCCACTTCAGGAGTTACCTGTTCAGAATCAATCAAATGCTCGAAGGACGGAAGTACTTGCTGGGTGAGCAGCCTAGCCTCGCTGATTTTTCTTGCTTTCACCCGCTTTGGTTTACCCGCCGATTGACTTCGGTGGCGAGCATCTTGAAGGATTACTCGCACATTCTGCCTTGGATGGATCGTCTGGCTGAAGTGGGTCACGGCACGATGATTGAAAGCAATGCGGCGGTCAGTTTGGCGGTGAGTGCGGCGGCGGCGCGAGCTACGCAATCGTCCTTGCCGGCGGCTTTACAAACTTTCCTGAACCCGAAGGAATTTGTGGATACTCACAGTCTTGCAATCGGCCAGCAGGTCGCCATTACGGCGGAAAGTTTCGGTCTTGAGGTCAGCGAGGGCGAATTACTCGGAGCTTATGAGACGCATTTCACGCTCGGGCGAGAGGATCCTGTAGCGGGGAAGGTACGGGTGCATTTTCCTAGGTTGGGTTTTATCTTGAAACCCGTATCTTGAAACTCTCGGCGTGGCGAAGTGTCGAATGCGACCGTCACAAACGTTGAGGTCCCTAAAGAAAGCTCGCCGCGATATTAATGGTCATGGCCAGCATCGTGGTATTAAACAAGAACGATAGAACGCTATGCACCAGAGCAATGCGCCGCTGCGACTTGTTAGTGAAGGATACGTCGGCAGTTTGAGCCGAAGTGCCAATGATAAAAGCGCAGTAAAAAAAATCCCCATACTCTGGATCGCTGGTGCCGGGAAACAACAGGCCTGGCGGTTCACCGCGCGCCGTTGTCTCGTAATAATCATGGGCATAATGCAGCGCGAACATGGTGTGGATAAAGGCCCATGCAAAGAGAATGGTGGTTGCGGCTAAAGCAATTTGCGCGGTCTTCGTGTCGCCGGAAAGGTTCTTGGCGATGGTGAGTTGCACAAAGATTGCAACCACGGCTGCCAGGGTCGCAAACAGTACCAAGACCAATTCTACAAACTGACTTTCAGCTTGTGTGATGGCCCGTCGACGGATGGACTCAGGCGTCGAACGCAGGACCATGAGCGCGACCAAGAAGAGGTAGAGCAAGACTCCAAGGTTCCACGCGATCAGCACCCGAGTGGCTCCGCCACTGGCCCAAGACTGGGGAAGAAGCGCCGCGCTAAGCAGCGCGACGATTAATGAGGTGATCAGGCGAGGGCGTGTTCTAAGCGCGTGAGAGAGAGTCCTGAGAGTTTTAGGCATTGGGGCGCCGTGCAGACCGATTCTTACTCATCGCACCTCATTTAATTTCTCATGAAGTGACAGGTATAGCCGCCCGGGTTTTTCACTAGGTAGTCCTGGTGATAGCCCTCACCAGTCCACCATTTTTCAAAGCGTTCAATGGTCGTGGCTAGAGGGCGCTTCCATTTTCCGGAAGCGTCGATACGCTGCTTGACGGCTTCTGCCGTCACTCGTTGTGCTTCGTCAACATAAAAGATGGTGGAGCGATACTGTGTGCCCATATCATTGCCCTGACGATTCAAGGTGGTTGGGTCATGCATTTTGAAAAACCACTGATCCAACAGAGTGTCAAAGCTGATGGTCATCGGGTCAAAAACAATCTTGACAGCTTCGGCATGGCCCGATTTGGAGTCGTGGGTGTCGTCGTACTTCGGGTTGTCTAACCAACCGCCGGTATAGCCCACTTCCGTATGAATGACGCCAGGGATTTTGCGCAGCAGGTCTTGCATACCCCAAAAACACCCACCTGCGATGTAGGCGGTTTCGTTATTACTGTTGCTCATTGCTTGTTGCTCATTGGTTGATGCTGCGACAATTTTACGCCGAACGACCAGGGCTGGGGTCGCTTTACCAACTCTAGAAGGGCCACTATATCGTTTTTTGTGGCACTGAATGACTTGGGATTCACCCCAAGGTTGTACGATGCCCGAGGGGGCCTAGACTCTAAAGAACCTCATCACATCCTTGGTGGAGACAAACATGCAAGTGAAATCGACAAAAACACGCAGAAGCTTTCTGAACCTCGCGGCGGGCACCGGACTGGCTGCCCTTGGCGCACAAGCGAGCGCCCAATCATTTGAGTTCAAGCCGAATCAGCGCTACCCGGACCCTTCCGTCCTGATTCTCGATCCCAGCTTTGCCAAGTACCGTATCTATAGCAGCACAGTCGAACAAGTAGCGACGGGAATGCGTTGGGCAGAAGGGCCTGCCTACTTCCCCGAAGGCGGCTACCTGCTGATGAGCGATATCCCGAATAACCGCATCATGAAGTACAGCGAGAAGGACGGCAGCTTCACGGTGTTTCGTAACCCGGCCAATTACGCCAACGGAAATGTACGTGATCGCCAAGGCCGATTACTGACCTGTGAGCATTCGGTGACTCGTCGCGTGACGCGCACGGAGAACGATGGCAAGATCACGGTCCTGGCCGACAGCTTCGAGGGTAAGAAGCTCAACGCACCGAACGACATCGTCGTGAAATCTGATGACAGCATCTGGTTCACCGATCCTTTGTTTGGCATTAACGGTGAGTGGGAAGGCTCGCGTGCCAAGCCCGATCAGGCCACGACCAATGTGTATCGCATTGGTAGCGACGGCAAGATCAGTGCAGTCATTACCGACATCATGAACCCGAATGGCCTGGCCTTTTCGCCGGACGAAAAGAAGCTCTACGTGGTGGAGTGGCGTGGCTCACCTAATCGTAGCATCTGGAGTTTCGACGTAATGGCCAATGGCACCTTGTCCAACAAAACCAAGCTGATTGATGCGGCTGACCAAGGTGCGCTCGACGGCTTTAAGGTTGACCGAGACGGCAACTTGTGGTGCGGCTGGGGCAGTAATGGTGCTTTGAATCCCGAGCCTAGCGATGTCGCTGGACGCAAGGTCTTCCAACTCAAGGGCAAATCCGAGGACCTCGATGGCGTCATGATTTTCAACCCTCTGGGCAAGGCCATCGGCTTCATCAAACTTCCTGAGCGTTGCGCCAATCTCACCTTTGGCGGGCCTAAGAACAATCGTCTTTACATGACTAGTTGTCATTCGCTGTACGCGCTCTATGTTGAAAGTCACGGAGCGGTTTAGAGAGGCGTACTTCACGGGAGGGCGCGACGCTAGTCCATCAACTCCGACTCGAAGCGCTTCAGCTCTTCATCGACAGTGCCGCGCCTCAAGAAATTTCGGTTGGCTTTGCCATACCAGGATGCGGCACTTTCTAGATCGCCTTCCTGAATGTCCAGAATCCCGTGCAGCCAGGCACCCAGCAAAGAGTTATCCTTTTGAACAAGGCTGCGCGCCTCGCTCCAGTGCCCCGCGCGCATTTGAACCACAGCGTGCCGAATATTGACCATGACTAGCTCCTCGTTAGTAGACTTTAGCCCGCAAATCCAGGCAGGCGCTTACGAATGATCGTCTCGGCCTCACTCATGATGCGGTCTATGAGCTCTTTGACTGACGGTACATCGTGAATCAAGCCGGCCACCATGCCGCACGACCAAACGCCGGCATCCATATCGCCGGACTTCATAATCTTGGGATAGACACCGGCAACTTCGTCAATGATGTCTTCAAACTTAATATTGCCGCCCAGCGCTTTTTCTTTCTCGAGCAGGCGTTGAGCGGCTCCGTTGTTGAGGACACGCTCGGTATTGCGTAAGGGACGCATTACCAGACGGGTGTCGAGTTCGCTGGCGGCAACGATGGCGTCCTTCACGTTTTGGTGTACCGGTGCCTCTTTGGTTGCGATGAAGCGCGTGCCGAGGTTCATGCCTTCTGCGCCAAGGGCGAGTGCCGCCACCAAGGATCGTCCATCGGCCATGCCGCCTGAGGCCACGAAAGGAATTTTGAGTTCTTCGGCTGCGCGCGGCAGCAGGATAAAGTTAGGAACGTCGTCTTCACCAGGATGACCGCCGCATTCAAAACCGTCGACGCTCACTGCGTCGCAGCCAATGGATTCGGCTTTTAAAGAGTGCCGCACGGACGTGCATTTATGGATCACTTTGATGCCTGCTTCGTGCAGGCCCGGTAACCATTTTTGGGGGTTGTTGCCAGCAGTTTCTACAACCTTTACCCCGCCTTCAATAATGGCGCGGATATAGCCCGGGTAATCCGGTGCGTTGACGATGGGCAGAAAGGTGAGGTTGACACCGAAGGGCTTGTCGGTCATCTCGCGGCAGCGGCGAATTTCTTTGGCGAGGTCCTCGGGGGTTCGCTGCGTGAGGCCGGTGATGATGCCTAAACCGCCCGCATTAGAGACCGCCGCAGCGAGTTCGGCGAAGCCCACGAAATGCATGCCGCCTTGAATGATAGGGTGCTCGATGCCAAACATTTCTGTGATTCTGGTTTTCATATGAATTTGGGTCCTTGGAGGCTAAACAGGGTTTGGCAGAAGTAGGGTCTGATGCATCATAGCGCCTCTTTCATGCGAGGCATGATCGGAAGATGCAATGAGTGGCACGGTGCTCGGACATCACGCAGGAACTAAAGCGCAGTTCTTAGTGACCAGATTTCAGGGAACAAAACCACATCCAGCATCTTACGCAAATAGCCGACGCCACCCGTACCCCCGGTGCCGCGTTTCATGCCAATCACTCTCTCGACGGTGGTTACATGTCGGAAGCGCCAAAGGCGAAAAGCGTCTTCAAGATCCATCAACTCCTCGGCAAGTTGGTATAGATCCCAATAGTGTTTAGGGTCGCGGTAGACCTGTAGCCAGGCCTGTTCTACCTGCTCGTTGGCTTGATAGGCCTGAGTCCAGTCGCGAGCGGTATGGCTCGTCGGCACCGGCAGGCCGCGACGTGCCAGCAACATTAAGCCTTCATCATAAAGCGACGGGGCCTGAAAGGCACCCGTTACTTTCGCAAGTAAATCTGCGCGATGAGCATGAGGTTTGAGCATCGCTTCGTTTTTGTTGCCCAGCGCAAACTCTATGCAGCGATATTGAAAGCTCTGAAAGCCACTTGAGCTCGCCAAATAGGGCCGAATGCCGCTGTATTCTGGCGGCGTC
>JANLRI010000160.1:0-6708 GCA_031361565.1 Betaproteobacteria bacterium
CCATATCGAACTGATCGCCTCTGAGAACTATGCAAGTCCGGCAGTGATGGAGGCTCAAGGGACTCAACTCACGAACAAGTATGCCGAAGGCTATCCTGGCCGACGCTATTACGGTGGTTGTGAATATGTCGATATGGCTGAGCAACTGGCCATTGATCGGCTCAAGAAGCTTTTCGGCGCAGAAACCGTCAATGTTCAGCCGAACTCGGGCTCGCAAGCCAATCAGGCCGTGTTTCTCGCGTTTTTAAAGCCCGGTGACACAATTTTAGGCATGAGCCTGGCGGAAGGTGGGCACCTGACCCATGGTATGCCTTTGAACATGTCCGGCAAATGGTTTAACGTAGTGTCCTATGGCCTCGATGCGCAGGAGGCGATTGACTATGAGGCCATGGAACGCAAGGCTCATGAGTCCAAGCCCAAGCTGATCATCGCGGGTGCCTCGGCCTATAGCCTGAGCATCGACTTTGCACGCTTCGCCAAAGTGGCGAAGGACGTTGGTGCCATTTTCATGGTGGACATGGCTCACTATGCTGGCCTGATTGCCGCAGGGGTCTATCCCAATCCTGTGCCCTATGCTGACGTTGTGACGTCGACCACCCACAAGAGTCTGCGCGGTCCACGTGGCGGCATTATTCTGATGAAGGCCGAGCACGAAAAAGCCATTAACTCGGCTGTCTTCCCAGGTTTGCAGGGTGGTCCGCTGATGCACGTGATTGCGGCCAAGGCGGTCGCTTTTGGCGAGGCCTTGCGGCCCGAGTTCAAGCAATACCAACAACAGGTGGCCACCAACGCCAAGCTCCTGGCGGAAACCTTGATCCAACGGGGTCTCAGAATTGTTTCTGGTCGCACCGAAAGCCATGTCATGCTGGTCGATCTGCGCGCTAAAAAAATTACCGGCAAGGATGCCGAGCGCATCCTGGACGACGCTCATATGACTTGCAATAAAAACTCAATTCCTAATGATCCGGAAAAGCCAATGGTTACGAGCGGAATCCGCTTAGGTTCCCCAGCCTTCACGACGCGTGGTTTCAAAGACGCTGAGGCCGTCTCCGTCGGACATTTAATTGCCGATGTGCTGGACAATCCGCATAGTGCAGAAAATATCAGCGCTGTGCGCGCTAAAGTGTCGGCGCTCACGGCGCGCTTCCCGGTGTATCGTTAATTGCGTTGCCCTTTTTGTGATCATGCCGACACCCAGGTGATTGAAACCCGGGAGTCGGACGAGGGCGACTCGATCCGCCGTCGTCGTCGTTGTTTTCAGTGTGACAAGCGCTTCACGACCTACGAAAGAGTTGAGCTCGCCCTGCCTGCGGTCGTGAAGAAAAACGGCTCCAGAGTCGAGTTTGATCGCCGTAAGTTAAGAGCTTCGCTTTCTCTTTCGCTACGCAAACGACCGGTATCCGCCGAGGCCGTCGATTCGGCGATTCATCGTATCGAAGAGAAGCTTCTGAGTCTTGGGCTGAAGGAAATAGGCTCGGAAAAAGTCGGCGAGCTGGTCATGCGCGAGCTTAAGAAGCTCGACAAAATTGCCTACGTGCGCTTTGCCTCGGTGTATCGCAGTTTTGAAGATATTGATGAATTTGCCGAGGTCATCAACGAAGTCTCGCCTCGTGCCGCCATGAAGCCCCCGCCCCAAGTTGTGGCCCGAACCCGTTCGGTCAAAGCAAAACCGACTCGCTAGTCATGTTCTCAGAACAAGATCATTTCCATATGAGTCGAGCCCTCGAGCTCGCTAGTAAGGGCCTGTTCAGCGCGAGTCCTAATCCGCGGGTTGGCTGCGTCCTTGTCAAAGACGGTGACGTAGTCGGCGAAGGCTGGCACAGACGGGCGGGCGAACCACATGCGGAAGCCTTGGCCTTGGCGCAGGCGGGTGAGCGCGCTCGCGGGGCAACAGCCTATGTCACCCTTGAACCTTGCGCTCATTTTGGGCGCACGCCACCCTGTGCAACGGCACTTGTGGAGGCTCGAGTCGCGAGAGTGATAGCCGCTATGGAGGATCCTAACCCCGAGGTTAGTGGTCAGGGCTTCGCGCTTTTGCGCGCGGCTGGCATTGATGTTCGTTGTGGGCTCTTGCATGAACAGGCGCTCGCACTGAACGTCGGCTTTGTTTCGCGGATGACTCGTGGCCGTCCGTGGGTGCGGATGAAGATTGCGGCTTCCTTGGATGGCATTACGGCGCTGGCGAATGGAAAAAGCCAGTGGATCACTGGGGAGGCCGCTCGCCACGACGGCCATTATTGGCGCGCTCGGGCCTGTGCCATCCTCACGGGAATTGGAACCGTGAAAGAGGATAACCCCAGCATGAATGTGCGAGGTTGGGAAACTGGCCGCCAACCACTTCGGGTCATCATCGATTCTCGCCTTGAAATAAACCCTGCCGCCCAGATTCTCCAGCAGGGACCAGGCTTGGGCGAGAGCCTAGTAATAGCCAGTGCGGCGAAGGGCGAGCCTAGTGCCGAACAACTGACTCGAGCTGCAAACCTTCCCGTGGCCTTTGTAGCCAGCGACGCTTTGGGTAAAACCGATCTTCTAGCGGCTTTGCAGTACTTGGCGGGGCGCGGTGTCAATGAGCTTCATGTAGAGGCGGGATACAAGCTCAATGGCTCTTTCATTAAGGCGGGCTTGGTCGATGAATTGCTCATTTATTTCGCACCAAAATTGCTCGGATCGGGCCAGGGGCTAGCTGCGATTGGGCCGCTCGATTCGATTGATGACGGAGCTTCGTTTTCTGTTCTGGAAATGATACAGATCGGCGAGGATTTCCGTGTAATTTTACAAAAGACCTTTTCAAGGTAAATTCCTCCCTTGCATTTGGGTACACTAGGGGTAGCGCTGGATCTCCTAAGAAACACTAAATATTGAGAGTTTTGCCCTGGGTTCATGCGCCACGGTCTCTTGCCGCAAGCTGGTTAGATTTGCGACAGTGCTCAATACAAATTGTAATTTCCTGGGAGGGAATGTGCTTCACTCGGTTTCTAAGGCCATACTGGTCACGGCTGTTTTTGCAGCCTCAAGCGTTGGGTCATTAGGCTTGGCTCACGCCGGCGTGATTACCGTCGTTATCGATAACTTTAATGGCTCGGCATTGGCTAGCCCGGGCCTCGCCACAGTGAATGTGTTGGCTAATCCCGATGATCGCGCTCCAGCGATCACCGCGAGCCCGAGCGGCGGTAAGTTTGCGATCGATTTGGCCACCAATGTCGCAGGCGAAATCACCCTCGGTTATGGCGTCGTGCCGTTGCCTACGGGTTACACCACTGCAAGCGTCTCCTACCTGGTTGCGTTTAGCAATATTGGTAATGATCCAAGCACAGTTTCTGGAGTGGGCGGTCCGAATACAATTTCCGTAAGTGGCGCGGCGACAAGCAGTTACCTCTCTTTGCCAAACGCCGGCAATCCGAACGGAGTTGTGGGCAGCGCTGGTTTTGCAGGCGGTAACCTTGCCCTTGTCTTCAAAGCGGCCGGAACGCGATCATGGGACCTGTCTATTGACAATCTCGAGCTTCGGATTGATTGCGATAGCGCGGCCGATGTTACCTATGGTGTCAAAGGCACCGCTGCTGCTCCGGTCTCGGGTTTGGCGGATTACCTTTCTTTGGGCCCGAAGTCTTGCGCTAGGGTACCAGTGCCTGCGAGCGCCGCATTGTTCGCAATAGGTTTGGTTGGGTTGGCTCTGCGCCGGAAGGTGTAGTTTTTACTGAGCGCAAGGCGCTCAGGCAACGAAATGACAAAGCCCGCCTCCGTGCGGGCTTTTGCTTAAGAACGCCGTGATGTTAATCAGTAATCCAGTGATATCCTTAAGCCATGTTTACAGGCATTGTTACCGCTCTCGGAAAAATCCAGTCGATCCAGCCCTTAGGGAGTGAGGCGGCGGGTGTGCGGCTCTACGTCGATGCTGGCCTTCTTGGCTTGCATGACGTAGCGATCGGCGACAGCATCTGCATTCAAGGCGCCTGCATGACTGCGGTGGAAATTCAGGATAATGTGTTTGCTGTCGATGTTTCGCGCGAAAGCCTTAGCAAGACGGCTGGCTTGGATGCTTTGGGTGAAGTGAATCTTGAAAAGTCGCTCACCTTGGCAACCAAGCTGGGCGGGCATTTGGTGAGCGGCCATGTGGACGGCTTGGGTCGGGTCGAGCGCTTCGAGGCGGTCGGGGAGAGCTACTTGCTAGAAATAGAGGCGCCTCGCTCTTTGGCTAAGTACTTTGCCTATAAAGGTTCGGTCACCATTAACGGTGTCAGCCTCACGGTCAATCAAGTCACGGACCAAGTGAATTCGGTTCGGTTTCAATTGAACTTGATACCGCATACCGTGCAGGTTACAACTTTGCGCCATCTGCGCCCCGGTCAGGCTGTAAATCTTGAGGTTGATCTTATCGCGCGCTATGTTGAGCGCATGTTGTCAGTGCAAAAATCCTAATCGTTCGGGCGACCTACTATTAATCGGTGCGGTGGGCCGCGTCCTTGCGATAGGGCGTTACCGAGCTGGATTACATCGACTTGCTAGCTAGATGCTTTGAGCATATAGTTGTGCACGCAACTAAACTAGGCCGGTTATGAATTCAAATCAATCAGCGCCTCGGCACGAACAGGTCGTCATTGCGGGTGGCGGTCCCGTGGGCTTGGCCCTATCCGCGCTATTAGCGAGTTACGGCATTCGCAGTCTCGTCATCGAAGCGGACGAGAGTTATTGCACCGGTAGTCGTGCGATTTGCGTTTCGCGCCGCTCTCAAGAGATTTTGGACTGGGCAGGCGCTGCTGAAGCTGTGCAGGCCAAGGGAATGCCCTGGGAAGGCGGTCGCAGCTATTGGCGTGATCAGGAGGTTTTACACTTTCAGATGCCTCACGAGCCCACTCAGCGCTATGCACCCATGGTCAATATTCAGCAGTTTTATGTGGAGCAATATGCTCATCGTGCGGCTCAAAAGAGAGGGGCATTGTCAGAGGTTTTATGGAGTACGAAGCTCGTCAAGGTTGACAATCTTGGAGATGGCCCTCTAGTCACGATTGAGGATGCCGCGGGACATCAACAACTCTTGAAGGCCGACTACCTCATTGCTTGTGACGGGGGGCGCAGCACGGTCCGTGACCAGCTCGGCCTGCAGCTTGAGGGGGTGCAATACGAGGGCAAATATGTGATCGTCGATATCGAACAGGATACTCAGCGCCCGGTCGAACGCCTCGCCTGGTTTGATCCACCATCCAATCCAGGCAGTACTATCCTCATGCATCGCCAGCCGGACAATATTTGGCGGGTGGATTATCAACTAGGTGATGGCGAAGATCCTCTGGAAGCGGTCAAGCCGGAGAATGTACTGCCCAGGGTGCAGAGCCATCTTGAGATGATAGGCGAAAGGGCTCCCTGGAAGGCCCTTTGGATCTCCATCTACAACGCCAAGTGTCTTACCCTTCCACAGTACCGCTATGGCCGCACTTTGTTCGCTGGAGATGCTGGCCATCTAGTGCCGATCTTCGGTGTGCGCGGCTTAAACTCAGGTCTCGACGACGCAGGTAATTTGGCCTGGAAGCTCGCCCTGGTTTTGCAAGGCGATGCTGATGAGAGTCTCCTGGAGAGCTACAGCGTTGAGCGGGTTCATGCCACCCGCGAGAACATCCACTACGGCGCCAAAAGTACTGAGTTCATGGCGCCCCCGAGCTATGGATTCGCCCTCATGCGTGAAGCGGCCCTGCGCTTGGCGAGCATAGGTAGTGCCGCCAAGACGCTGATCAACCCAAGGCAGTCCACGCCGATCGAGTATGTAGCGTCCCCTTTGAATGGCGCTTACTCGAAACGCCCCGTTTCTGGGGCGAGGGCGGCGATGTCTGCAACGTCGGCAATTCAAGCGGGTGCTGAGAACCAATCGCTTATTCGTCCCGGTATGCCCGCACCGGAAGCGGCGCTGATGTCCAGCCGGGGTCAGAAACACCTCTCGGAATACTTTGGTCACGGCTTCGTGCTCCTGGTGTTTGACGGTAGTGCACGTCCTTTTGCCGACCACGCTCCGAGCGACCTATTGGCGGGTAAAGGTCTCAGCGCAGTCCGTACGCTTTTCATCGTACCGCAAGCCTTAGGAACCGTGCCGGAGTTTGAGGGCGTTGTCGTGGATCGCGCCGGTCAGGCCTACCAGCGTTATGGGGCAACGCAGGGCCAGGCTTTCCTGGTTCGTCCGGATGGTTATGTGATGGCCGTTTGGGATGCACTGGACCTTGAGCGGGTGCGGCAAGCTATGCAATCCTTCAACAAGGCGATTCGCAACAATCAACAAGGTCTGGAGCATCATGACTGAAGCGCAGCTTGATACAACCTATTGCGCACTCGCTGAGGCGATTTCCAGAGTTGGGCCAGGGAAGGCGGAATTGTTTTTGGCGACGCTCGCGCTTGACTTGCTTGCTCAGCACGACGATGTTTCGAGTTGTTTGAAAATGATTGTCCAAGCGGAGCGATTGGCGGGACAATGAGGCTTGATCGAAGCTTTACCTATCGCTTGCATCGCTTGCATAAACTCTCCGATATCGCCAGCCAGCAGGCCTATGAGCAGGAGCTCGGCTTAACCCTGGGCGAAGGCCGATGCCTTGCAGCCATCGGATCATTCTCAGATACTAACGGTCGTATGTCGGTAAAAGAATTAGCTCACTTCGCCAACCTTGATAAAAGCCAGGCCAGTCGCTCGGCTCAGATGCTGATTGATCGAGGCCTCGTAATGAAAAC
>JANLRI010000183.1:0-5889 GCA_031361565.1 Betaproteobacteria bacterium
GCACGACGAACTTGACCGGACGATCCGGAAAGTTTTGAGCCTGAAGGGTGCGAGGCAGTGCACTTAAGACAAGAACGCCGGAGAGAACTGTGAGGAGAAGGTGTTTACGTGGAGCGATCATGGCGTCCTTTAGTGACTTACTCTGTCCAAAAACTCACGCAAAATCTGATTGAAAGCATGAGGCTGTTCGATGTTGGCAATGTGAGGCGCTAACGAATCGCGCGCACCTGCACCGTATCGCGTCCGCATTGGGTACGGACACCTTTACCGCAACTTTTGGGTTTGAGTTGGGTGTCTACGCAAACCCGCACCTCTTCTAGCTCATTGCCCGAGCAGCGCAGACTCAGGCTATCCCTGTTCAAGCCTGGATTGACTGCGATAAATTCGCCGAGAATCTGATCGACAGAGAGGTTTCTTGAGGCTTCCGGCGCTTGGAAGTCTTTAGGCAGGCGCAGCGCAGCGAATGCGCGATCGGCGAGCGCTAAATACTCGTCTGCGGATAGGCCGGTGCACGTGCCATGCTTCGTCCATTCGTGATGGATTAATTTTTCGCTCGGCATGAACGCTAAGGTTTTTTGTATCACGGCCTGACTGGGCTGGCTTGTCGCGGGGCAGTCCTCGGGATAGCCGCCTCCTGATTTTTGTGGCCAAAGGCCATGTAAAACAAAGCCAAATCCTCGGCCGCCACATTGACGTTGATCATTGGGATGGCTGACGCAATACGCGGGTGACCAAGACAGGCTGACCAAGTAGTAATCAAAGTCGCCAGTTTGATTATTTTGGGCGCTTGAACCGCCATTCCTTGGAGAGCCACCGTCAGATGGACGATTCCCGCCCTTATTCTGATGGCCCTGCTGCGCGCTTTTAGCCTGGCCTGAGTGCTTTGGCTCAGGATTGCTCGGATTGGATTGAAACTGCCACGCGCCAATGGCTGCAACGATGATGCCTACAACGAGGCGAACGAGGGTTTTTGAGTTCATCGCCTGCATTGTACGAGGACGCCGCGAGGCCGGGCATCGGTTGGCTCAATCAATGTTTCTTCAGCTTTGTCGCACTGGCCACTTGCCGCGCTCGGCTTGCCCAAAAAAATCAAGCACTGCTGCATTGAACGCGGCAGGCTCCTCAAGGTTAATGGCGTGGCCAGTGTTCGGGCATATCCAGAGTCCTGCGCTGCGAATTTTTTGTTTGAGGAATAAGTTGGTTTGCAGGCAGGGTTCGTCTTCGTCGCCTACTGCAAGAAGGACCGGTATTGACAGTGCTGCGAGCGCAGCACCGGCCTCATGTAAGGAGGGCCGTAAGGCTTGGTAGCGGCTGACGGTATGGCTCATTCCTTGGGCGGAGTGGTCTCGCAAATGACTTAAAAACTCGTTCCAGGCGCGCGCGTCTTTTTTGAACAACTGAATGCGGGTCGGGCTGTGGGCGGTGAGCTCCGCCATGGCATGCATGCCTTTCTCGAGATAGTCTCGGCCGAGCGCTTCGGATTGCAAGCGCCATTCCTTGTGTATTTCGGGTGGCGATCCCGTACCCACGCCGGCGACGACCAGGCTGCTCGCCATCTCTGGATAACGCAGGCCAAACTGCAAGGTGGCATAAGCGCCCATGCTCAGGCCAACAATATGAGCCTGACTAATCGCGAGGCCCCGCATCACGGCGGCGATATCGTCGCGTGACTGTTCCCAGCCATAACTCTGCGCGGAGGCGGGCACGTCGGAAGGCGGATAGCCGCGTGCGTTAAAAGTTATGCAGCGATACTGTCTGGAAAAATATCGCACCTGGGCCTCCCATTCACGATGATCCGCTCCAAACTCATGGACGAAGACAATCGGGTAACCGTTGCCGGTTTCTTCTACATACAGTTTTGCGCCGTCGGCATTGATCATGGCCATGATGATTCCTTTCGAGAGGGTTCGCTATTTAACAAGGGCTAGCGCAAACCCTGGTACATAGGTGACCAGCATCAATACCACCAACATCATCGCGACAAACGGCATGATGGCACGCGCTACCGGGTAAAGCTTCATGCCGCTGATGGCCATGCCGACAAACAGGCAATAACCAATCGGCGGCGCCGCCATGCCAATCGCGACGTTGGTCACGATCATGGCGCCGAAGTGAATCGGATCGACTTGAAACTGGTTCGCAATCGCGATCAGCATCGGGCCGAGAATCACCATGATGGCGATCTCGTCCATGACGGCTGCGAGCAAGAAGAAGCCCAGGTTGAGTATAAAAAGCATCAACCATTTCTCATGAATGTGGGAGCCCAGCCAGGCCGCCATTTTCGTGGCCATTTGCTCTTGCGCCACCAAAAAACCAAAGCCCGATGAGACGGCCACGATGGCCATAACGATCGCGCTCACCGACATCGCTCGCGCAAAGACGGCAGGAAGTTCGGCGAACTTGAGTCGTTTTTCGATGACCAAGCCAACGAACAAGGCGTAGATGCACGCCACTACGGCCGCCTCGGTGGGTGTGAACGCGCCGCCGTAAATGCCACCCAGAATAACGACCGGAGCAAGCAAGGCCCAGATGCCCTCCTTTAGAGCAGATTTGATTTCGGAGACGGTCGCGCGCACTTCGCGAGGGCGGCGTTCTTTGAGCGCCTGGTAGGTGACGATGAGCATCATCCCGGCCGCCATGAGCAGCCCTGGCAGAACGCCCGAGAGAAATAGTTTGGAGATGGATTGCTCCGCGATCACGCCCCAAATCACAAACGCAATAGAGGGAGGAATGAGCGGGGCCAAAATACCGGCACTGACGGTCAGTGCCGTAGCGTACGCCTTGTTATAACCACGCTCAGCCATGGCTGGAATCATGACCGTGCCGATGGCCGCAGTGGTCGCAGGTGCCGAGCCACTGACCGCCGCGAAGACCAGGGCCGCGACCACCGTGACATGGCCCATGCCCCCGGGCAGATGGCGCACGAACACGTCGGCGACTCGCACGAGTCTTTGGGAGAGGCCCCCAGCGGACATCAATTCACCGGCCAGCATAAAGAAAGGAATCGCTAACAAGCTAAAGCTTTGTGTGCCCGCGATGAGCGTCTGTGGCAAGAGCATGGGCTCAATGCCGGAGTTCAAGATCACCGCCAATACGCACAGCGCAATCGCAAAGGCGAAAGGCACGCCAAGAATAACCAGTACGGCAAATCCCAGGCTCAAGATCAAGGTAGTGGTGCTCACAGTGTGGGCTTGTCCATCAAGACATGTTCCAGCGCAAAAATCGCAATCAAGATCCCGGACACCGGCGCACTTGCATAGAGCCACGCAATTGGATAACCAATGGCTGCCGAAGTCGTTCCAAAGGAGTCACGCACGTAATTGACTCCGGACCAGGCGATCACAAAACCGAGTGCGGCGATGACCAACCAAATGATTTGGTTGGCACGATGGCGAAGCATGGGGGGCAGCCGGTCGATGAGCAAATCCATACGCACATGGATGGAGTGTCGAACTCCAAGCGCTATTGAGAGCAGCATGACCCAACTAAAACAGCCGAGCGCCAATTCCTCGCTCCAGGACAGCGCCTGGCCCATGACAAAGCGCATGAAGACCTGGAGAGCTAGGGCAAGCAACATCGTGACCGCAAGTGCGACGATGATTTTTTGTAAGACGCTCGCTAGCCCGTCGAGTGCCGATTTCAAGGTCGCCATTTAAAGCCGTGATACCCGCTTCTGATGCATAGCCACTTACTTCGCTGCGGCCAAGACTTGATCAAGCAAGGGGCCGGAATCGCCTTTGCGGAACTTCTCGTAAACAGGGGCAACCGACTTTCTGAACGGTGCAACGTCGGCAACTACGTTGATCTTCATGCCTTGTTTTTCAAGGGTTTTCAAAGTGGAATTGGCGTCAGCGGCTGCGACTTGGCGCTGAATTGCAGTGGCCGATTTGCTGGCGCTTAAAACCGCTGCGCGCTGTTCCGGGTTGAGCTTATCCATGGCGCGCTTGCTTATGACCAAGCCGATCATCGAGTAAGTGTGATTCGTGAGCGATAGAAATTTAGTCACTTCGTAGTACTTGTTAGCTTCAATGACGGCGATTGGAATTTCCAAGCCATCAATCGTGCCTTGCTGTACGGCGGTAAATGTTTCGCCCCAAGCCATCGGTACCGCCGCGCCGCCCAAAGAGTTGAACATATCGATGAACATAGGGTTTTGCATGACCCGGTATTTCACGCCTTGCACGTCGGCAGGAGTGTTGACCGGGCGTTTGTTGTTAATCATGTTGCGAAACCCGCCTTCCATGAAGCCTAGCACTTGAATGCCTTTGGCACTCAGCCGCTTGGCTAGCTCGGCACCTACGGCGCCATCCAGTACACGATGGGCTTGCGCTTGATTGGCGAACAGAAATGGTAGATCGTTCACTCGAAAAGAGGGTTCGATTTGAGCGATCACCGCATTGGTAATAATGCCCGCGTCGACCGTGCCAAAGCGCATGCCTTCAAGCATGGGGCGCTCGTCGCCCAATTGGCGGTTGGGGAAGAGCTGCACTTCGACCGTGCCGCGTGTCTCACGCTCAACGGCGCTTTTGAAGGCGCGCGCACCGACTGCATACGGGTCCTGAGCGCCATCGGCGGTGGTCCAGCCGAGTTTGATAATCGCTTTTTGGGCGAAAGCCGGCGCGCTGCTACTCAAGCCGACCACCAAAAGGGTCGTAGCGATAGCCGAGGCGAATGACATGAGGGATGTTGGTTTAGAAATCATTTTGGTCTCCGAAAATTTAAGAATACTTGCTCTATGGGTGTTGCCTGACGTCGTACTGAGTGCGCTGCTGCTGCCTACTTTTGGCATGGACTAATTAGTTTGAGCCCTAGCGTCGCCAATAGAGCTGGGTGGGGTTGTCCACCAACGTCGCTGAAATGCTTGCGTTGCCGGGATACTCGATAGGCCCCCGAGAGTTTTACCCAAATTCGGCCGTCACGGAGGAGGCTAAGCATGTTCGCAACCCCCGGATTTCCTAGCCCCATACTGGCGTCAGCATGACCAAAATGATCAACGACGACGGGCAAGCCAAGGTCCACAATTTTATGGAGTAGCTTGGGATCGGTGGAAACATCGATGAGCACTTGAATGTGCCAATCGAAAGGGCGAACTAGATCGGCGATGCTCGCCAAGCCCTTGATGTTTGCACCTCCAGCAAACAGTGCGTTGCAGCGGGTGCCACGGGCCCCCAAGGCGTCCCAGCGAGCAATTTGCTCCCGACTTGTGTCGGCGTAGGCGACCGCAACGCCGCGCATCCAGGAGCTGTTCTTGGCCAGTGCGTCCTCAAACGATTGATGGTCTCGACCATAGACGCTAGGGTGTACCAGCACTGCCCGATCAAGGCCTAAAGTGTCACAGAGCTGACGATGATCGGCCAGCGTGGCCGGGGTTGGGGTGTAGCTTCTTGGTGTGGCGTAGGGATGGGTCCCTTCGCCTTCGAATATATGGAAATGGCAATCGCAAGCCCCTTCGGGCAAGCTATATCGTGCTGGACTCGATGCGGGTATAAAGGGCAGGTAGCTCATGGAATTTTCTGCCCCCTCATGCAAATTACTTGGGCGCCGCTGCCTGTTGGGCCGCCATAAATTCTTTTTTGTCCCCATTCACTTTAAGTGCGGAAGGGCGCTCGCCAATCATCTTGGTGTAGGTCTTCCAATCGATGCCAGCTTCGGCTAAGAGATCGACGCCGTACACAATTTTAGTGGCGCTGCCAATCAGCGGTAAGTGCACGAAGGCCGACATGTCCGCTTGCGTGAAGCTGGCGCCAGCAATATAAGGACCGAACTTGACGAGGCGTTTAAAGGCGAGCAAGGCTTTGTCGAGCCGCTTGCGCACACTGTCTCTCACTTCAATCGGCAATTCGCCGCGACCAAAAAATGCTTGCGAATAAAGCTCGCGCACCACAAGTT
>JANLRI010000194.1:0-4404 GCA_031361565.1 Betaproteobacteria bacterium
CAGGCGGCTCAATTCCTTTTTCCAGGCCAGCGAGCGCATCGAGCAGCATGCGCCGCGCCATGCTGATGCCCTTATCCGTCGGCAGCAATCGCTCAGCTTCGTGATTCTGAATCGGGCCCATGCTCTCTTGCAACGAGGCATCCTGCTCAGAAAATCCGAATACGCCGCTATAAGAGCGTCTCTCACGCTGTGCGACGCGATCAATCAGGTAGTCGTTGTCGCGGTTGGCCAGTGGTCGAAAACTTCCTGGTTCGTATTTCACATGAATACCTTTGCCGGCGCTCATCACTTCTACCTCGTGCTCCGAGAGCGGCTTAGCGGGATGCCAATTCATGCTCCAAGCCCAGCAGTTTTCGTCGTCGATGGGCACCCAGACATGCCCCCCCAGGGCATGATCACCAAACGGCGGAATAAAGGTGAACCAAGGAAATAGCCACTGGGTAATGCGCCAATAATGGCTATCGGGCTCGCCTTTGCGTCGCCCGTAAAGAGTGAGACCGCCGTCATGTTGTTCAATATCAAACTTTACGTTGCCATCAGCCTTGATGTAGTCAATCGCTTTAGTGCCTTGATGCATCGGATCTTTGTCGACCTCGTAGCGATGCACATAGGACACATGGGCGGTATCGATACCACCTTCCATTGCCTGTAAGTAATTGCACTGCTGTAAGCGCTTGGTGATGAAGCGATGGCTGGCGGGTACCATGGCCCACTCCACTTCCGGCGCTTCCGGTTGCTTGCCTTCAGGTCCCATGTAAGCCCACACCAGACCGCCGCGCTCAATGCAAGGGTATCCCTTGATGCCCATCTTGGGACACATGTGCGGCGCGGACGGCACGTCGAGGCATTGACCGTTGACGTCGAATTTAAGGCCATGATAAGAGCAACGAATCCCGCCCTCTTCATTGCGGCCCAAGAACAGTGAGGCACCGCGATGTGAGCAAAACTCGTCAATCAATCCAGGTCGGCCTTGAGTGTCGCGAAACGCGAGCAACTGTTCGTTCAATATTTTGACGCGAACCTGAGGCCCGTCCGGGTCCGCAATTTCAGACGAGGAAAGAACCGGTACCCAGTAGCGGCGCATCAGCGCGCCCATTGGGGTGTTAGGCCCTGTGCGGGTCAGTAAATTTGCTGTGTCTTTGTCCATAATAATCTTGCCGATTCGTCTTGCTGGTGTCTTGTCGAGGTGATTGTAGGGGAGTTGCGCCGATGCTTTGCGGCCATTCGATCAATACTGACACCTGTTTGACAAACAGGGCGTTGCTGCGGATGATAGGAGGCGCGATCATATGAAGAAACCGCCTAGTCGGATACCGCGTTTCGGGTCTTACACCATGAAGGCCATGACGTTCATCTTTAACCCCGTTAATTGAAGGATTGCACCATGATCAAAGTCAGCGTGATGTACCCCAATACCCCTGGCGCCAGGTTTGACCACATTTATTACCGTGACAAACATATGCCGCTTCTCAAAAGCCTCATGGGCGACAGTTGTAAGTCTTACACCGTTGATAAAGGCCTGGCCGGTGGCGCTCCAGGTGCTCCTGCAACGTACGTCGGAATGTGCCATATTTTTTGCGATTCCGTCGAAGCCTTCCAGAAAGGCTTTGGTCCACACGCAAAAGAGATCTTGGCCGACATTGCGAACTACACTGATCTTGCACCGGTGATGCAAATCAGCGAAGTCGTCGTAGGCTAGTAACAGCGAAAAAACTCTTGCAATACCTTAGTGCGATGCTGATCACTCTGTCCATCAATCATCGGCTCAAACCTTGGTCGCACTCCCAAACTGCGTGAGCAACTGACGCCCCAAAGACGCGAGATGGACCTGATCCGGGCCATCACCGATACGCATAAAACGCGCATAGGTGTAGGCCTGGGCTAGAAAAGTATCCTGACTTAAGCCCGCACCACCATGAATTTGTATGGCGCGATCAATGACCTCACAGGCCATCGAAGGCACCACCACTTTCGCAGCGGCGATCAAATCGCGCGCGGCCTTGTTACCTTCGCGATCCATCTTATCGGCCGCGCGCAGGGTAAGTAGGCGGGCCTGCTGCAGGTCACACCAGCTACGCGCGATATCCTCACGGATTGAGCCCTGCTCGGACAGCGCTCGTCCAAAAGCCACCCGTGAGCTGGCCCGCTGGCACATCAGCTCAATGGCGCGCTGCGCGCAACCGATCAAACGCATACAGTGATGTATTCGGCCCGGCCCTAGGCGCGCCTGGGCGATTTCGAAGCCGCGCCCCTCCCCTAACAAAATATTGGCGACAGGCACCCGGACATTCTCATAGGCTATTTCAGGATGGCCATTGGGCGCGTCATCGTAACCCAATACCTGGATGTCACGCACAATGCGCACACCCGGTGTGTCCTTCGGAACTAAAATCATCGATTGCTGCAGATGAACGTTGGGATTATTGGAGTCCGTCTTGCCCATCACGATGAGCAACTTGCAGGATTCGTTTAACGCATCCGAGGTAAACCACTTGCGCCCATTGATCACATAGTGATCACCGTCACGTTTTATCTCACAACGGATATTGGTCGCATCACTTGACGCGACTGCGGGCTCAGTCATAGAAAAACCAGATTTCATTTTGCCCGCGAGCATCGGTTCGAGCCAGTGTTGTTTTTGCTCAGGAGTGCCAAAGCGGGACAGGATCTCCATATTGCCGACATTGGGCGCTCCACAATTAAACACCTCGGGCGCCCACAGCACCCGACCCATGATCTCCTTGATCGGCGCATACTCGACATTAGTCAAGCCGGGTCCATCGTGCCCGGTCAGAAATAGATTCCATAAGCCGTCCTTGTAGGCCAAGGCTTTGAGCGTTTCGAGAATTGCGGGCTGAGCATTGGTGCCCGCCGCTTTGACCTGGTCATGGAACAGGTTCTCAACCGGATAAACATGCTGCGACATAAATGCCGCCACCCGCGCTTGCAACTCAAGGGATCGTTCACTGTGCTCAAAATCCATAGGTACTCCAAATCTCAGGGTTGAATGTAGGCATACCCTTTTGCTTGATAAGCAATCAAGGAAATCCAGCTATTTCCGATCACCTTGATTTGCGGCAGGACATTTTCGGCCTTGGTCTCTTGCTGGCGAATCGCGACCGAGCATTGCTCAAGGCTTTGAACGCCGCTCGCCTTACTCATCTCCATAAGTTTCAAAGAAATTTTTTGAGCATCGATGCGGTCCTCGGGCTTCATCTTTTCGAAATCAGTTTGAACCAAGCGCGTGGCAGGGCCTCGAAAGGTGAGCACAAAATTTGGCTGGACGCCCTGTTGAATCAGCGATAGTCGCGTCTCGTCAATCACGTTGAGTCGAGCGAGAAGCCCTTTGGCATCCCCGGCCGTCAAATCAAACGCAACCTTCGCCTCTTTGAGTCCGACAAGAGCGGCGCGATCATCCACCTGGGCCTGAGCCATGGTTGGAATCAAAGCCGACGCAAGCACCAGCGCACAAACCAGAGCAATTGCGGTAAAAACCCGCGAGACTTTGAAAGACTTCATAGAGCGACCTCTTATGGTTGAGCGCGAAAGACGAGAAAACTGATGAAAGAAATCCTTCACGACGGACTTGATACAGGGAGAGAATATTTTACTTCAGTTACCGCTTGACGAGATCGATGGCTACCACCGCCCGCCCGTCAAATCCTTCGCACTGTTTCAATCAAGATGTGATGAAGGCGCGGTTTGATCGGCACATCGGTACCATCGCAAGATGTTATCCACATAAGCGAGTAGCCATGCCTGCCTTTCCCCTTGTCGCCGACGATCTCGCCAATCATAAGCTCCGCCCAAGTCAGATAGGAAAGCTGACCTCCTTGATTGAAAAGCATATTTCCGACAGTCGCTATCCCGGCTGCCAAATCGCCCTGGCGCGGCACGGCAAATTGTTGCTCGACCGGTCCTTTGGGCAGGCCCGCACGGTACCCGAAGTCATGCCAGCGAACGACCAATCTTTGTGGTTGCTGTACTCCAATACCAAGGTGGTACTCGCTACGGCTTTATGGAAGCTCGCCGAAGAAGGGGCGTTTCGGTTCACTGATCGGATCAGCGCCCACATCCCTGAGTTTGCCGCTCACGGCAAAAAAGACATGACCGTTCTGCAAGTGATCACCCATCAGGGCGGCTTTCCTGGTGCTGAGATGTCGCCAGAGGGCTGGAAGCAACTGGCCAGCCAGCGCGGGGGAGTCCACAGCGCGATGCGAGAGTCGGTTTGTAGCTTCACACTTGAGTGGTCACCGGGTACGAAAGTTTCCTATCATGGGCAATCTGCCCACTGGGTTCTAGCTACTTTGATCGAAGCAGTCACTGGCATAGACTATCGCGACTATGTTCGTGACACGATTTTAGAGCCGATCGGCCTCGCGCAAGATATTTTCATCGGGGTGC
>JANLRI010000224.1:0-1825 GCA_031361565.1 Betaproteobacteria bacterium
GGCCGCAATCAAGAGTCTTTAGAGAAGTTGCCAAAATATGTGAACTATTTCGTTGAATTAACAATCGGCACTAGATTCTGGGGTTAGCTTATTCACGTTCAGATAACCGAATTAGTGCCCTTCTACCCCTCTACGGCTACCATGTTGCCTGAGGCTAGTTGGAGTTGATTGAAGAAGCGGTAGTTTTTAAGTGTGGTGAGCGCCAAAGGGTTTGTGAAAGGGGTCTGGGGAGTATGCGAAATTTGTCTGGGATGGATCGGTTGTTGAGTTCTGGCGCGCGGCTCCCTCAGATCATTAGGTCGGTTGACATGGGGCTGAGCGGCTTAAATGGCGGGCGCCTCGGAGGTTCAGAAACTTCCGCCGGCCTGGCTTCGGCAGACGATCAGGGGCTGGGCGAGTCGGAGCGAGCGCTCTCTGGCGCACTCATGCGAGTCAATCATGTTGGCGAAGTCTGCGCTCAGGCGCTCTACGAGGCGCAGGCCTTAGTGACCCAAGACCGAGAGCTGCGTTTGCAACTGCTGCACGCGGCGCAAGACGAGCGTCGTCACCTCGAATGGGTACAAGTTCGCCTAGAGCAGTTAGGCGCGCGACCTTCTTTGTTGAATCCCATTTGGTTCGGAGGTGCTTTTGGGCTGGGGCTGCTGGCGGGATTGGCGGGTGATTCGATCAGTCTCGGATTCGTCGCTGAAACTGAGAAGCAGGTCGAAGCGCATCTTGCCGGGCATTTGGAGCGATTGCCTCCAGCGGACCTCGCTTCCAGAGAGGTCGTTCGGAAAATGCGCGCCGAGGAGGCGGCACACGGTCGATGGGCGCTTCAGCGCGGTGGGGTGGCTCTGGTGTGGCCGATTCGTGTAGCGATGAGGCTGAGTGCCAAGCTTATGACGACTGTCGCACACTATATATAGCGCTCCCCCAAAGTACAGGGACGGGGTGCTTCTTAGGATGCCTCGATAATTTCCCAGGTCAGGAGCAGCTCAGCCGTTTTGGCGAGCATTGCCGATGCAGAGCAGTACTTGTCATGGGACAGCTTGATCGCTCGCTCCACGAGGTTCGGCTTCAGGCCCTTGCCGGAAACCACGAAATGGAACTTAATTTGCGTGAACACTTTTGGGTCGGTTTCGGCTCGGGTGGAGTCTAAATGGACGTCGCAGGTGCGAATGTCCTGGCCGCTTTTACGCAAAATTAGCACGACGTCATAGGCGGCACAGCCACCCGTGCCGAGCAAGACCATCTCCATAGGGCGAGGGCCAAGGTTTTTGCCGCCGCCCTCGGGGGCTCCGTCCATCAATACAGCGTGACCGCTGCCTGTTTCGGCGATAAAGCTCATGCCATGGGGGCCGGTCCAGCGAACGGTGCTTTGCATACTTTGCCTTGGAAGTCGTTGTCAGTCTCCCCCATAAACGATGGAGGTCGCAGTTGGCGCGATTGTAGCGTTTGGTGAGTTTCTATCAGCAAAAATAGAGCGCTTCCTCGAAACGTGGCGCCGCTTGACCAAAATTGGGGCTGGTCTATTGCAACGCAGCAAAAATTCAAGTAAAGTTCATTCATCGGTTGATTGGCACCAGTGGTCTTAAAGCCTTCAGCCCCTCGATGTCTCCTCCACCCTCCTCATATAGGTGGATTCAAGCCCTGGCGTAAGCCGGGGCTTTTTTTATTGCTTATTTGATTGATAAGCTCGTGTTACAATCATGGGCTTAGCTGCAAAAACGCAAATGGTGAAACGCAAATGAGCGTATTTAACAAGCGTCTATAACGAAGCGCCTCTGATACGAAGCGCCTCTAACCAGCGTAAGCAACTAGCGTAGTGCAAGAACGAGATACCACC
>JANLRI010000274.1:0-11267 GCA_031361565.1 Betaproteobacteria bacterium
CCGCCCGCCTCACCCCAAGAGTTGCCTACTACCTATGGTTTGTGATCGACACGTTCGTTGATGACTGGACCAGCGCACGCGAACCCGACTCTGCCTTCCGGGAAAACCTGATGACCGAACTGCCACGAATTGCTCGGATTCATGCCGACGACCGGTTCATCGAACAACTGGTCGTGGCCGCAGAACAACTCCGAGACCGACTGGCCACCGCCAATTTCCCAGAGCACCTCATGGCCCGCTGCACGGCCCACGAATTCATCATCCACACTGCGCTTGATCAAATCATCGACACGCTTACCGACGCACCAGAAGTCCTTCTTTTCGCAGGCATCGATACCGAAATACCGGTGAGCGCCAACGAATCTGACGTCGAACGGTTCCGAGAACGGTTATTCGAAGACGCTGACCACGAAATGCTCTTCCACCCGGAGTTCGACGGCATCGAATCCGATCAGTTCATCAGGGTCGAAATGAACCCTGCCCACCTTCACCCTCGCGACTGGTTCGTCCCATTCTCATAGCCAGCCGGACCTCGCTTGCATGGTCGAGAGATTATCGTTACACTTTCCTCTCATGAGTACAGCCCAAGCCGTCCGGGAAATCGTTGAGGGTGCCCCGGCGCGCTCGTTCTTTGAGCCGAGCGACTTCGAAGGAACAACAAGAGCGATCGAATGCGAACTTTCACGGCTGGCTTCCCATGGCGAGTTGGCAAGAACCCGAAAGGGCCTGTACTGGAAAGGCCCAAAAACCCGAGTCGGCATGCCCCTACCCCGGCCAGCAGAAATCGCACTTAAAGTCGCTGGCCCTGGTGGAGGGCTCGCTGAAACTTCCGCTGTTCACGCCCTCGGTCTGACCACGCAGGTTCCATCGGTTGATGTCATAGCGGTCCCCGGACGTTCACCAAAACTGGTCAAGGGAACACGGTTCGTCTCCAGATCAATCGAACGACGAATCCATGGACTCACGCCGCTCGAAATCGCCGTCGTTGAAGTACTTAGGCTCGGCCCCACCGAAGTCGAAGCGCCATGGTCAACCGTTGATACACTCATACGTACACTTATCAGCGATCGAAAACTACGCAGCGCTATGTTGACCACCCAGATTCAACATGAGCATCACCTCGGTACCAAGGAACGTTGGGACGCAATGAAGATTGCCGATCGCAACGGTCTTGTCATCAGCGAGCGAAACGCGACGTTGCCCCTGTAGCCTTTGCACATGGCCGAAAATTGGAATGCAAATGAGTACGTGGCGATTTGCGCAAAATGGTCCAATGAGGATCCGCCTTTTCAGTGGCTCGCACTCGCCGACGGTTTGCGTCCAAGGAAGGACCGGGGCTGGCGGTTTGAGGTCGTCAACGATGGCGAGCCGATGTGGCTGTATGGGATTGGAGGCACTGGACTGTTAGTTGCGCTAGTCGAACAAGACGGTCGCATTCGGCTCTTCGATTACGACGCCGATACCACCGTGCACTTCGACGACGTCAATGATCTACTGTCAGCGATCGATCCTTACGAACGGCGAAACCGAGCCATCACAGAGATGATCAAGAGTTTCATTGAGGACGACGTGGGATCGTCCGCAACGCTCAAGAACCTCCAAGAAGAGTTGCTTCGTCAAGACCAAGCTCTGGACGGACAATAGACGGGAGTTGCTAAAAAGGCCGCTCGCTCGGTCTCCGATATTATGACTACTCCTGGGCCCGCCTTCGACACAAAGCACCAGGTGCGGCTAAATCAAGAAAGTCATCGTGAGCCTGATCTGTCGGCTCCTGAAGGTTTGCTCCGAATCGAATGGAGCCGGCACAGCAGAGCCCGGCGCTTCGACCAGTCGCATATGCCGACGAAAGGTGGCCAGTTTCGAACGATGTTACGCCGGCAACGCAGTTCGCGGACATTTGTGTGCACATCACCCGACGGGTAGCTACCTCTTTTACTGCTGCGATGATTTCCGGCCTTGGGTTCGGATTAGCAGCCTGTCGGCCGATCGAGAAAACGACCCTCGTTGGTCAGATGCAAACCAGACCCACAATGAGCTAGCTGCCCTAGTTGGCGGGTTTCGAAGCCTCGACTCGAAGTGTACTTACTATCGGTCGGGGCCAACCCCGGCCGGGCATGGGAACTTATCCAATGGGAACAGCGAGTTGCCGCATCCATGGGACGGAGATTGCGAATTGCGAACTCGTTGTTCGCAACGCCATCAACCGCTCCTTACAGCCCAAGCCGGAACCGTGGACTGGCACGACCAGCTGCCTCGGCTCGGAGTCCACGGCGCAGACCGCCGACGCATTGATGATGTCATTCAGCGTTTCGTCGACGAACGCCGAGTGGTCACCGTGGACCGAGAGGTCGCGAACATGACCTTTACCTTCTGGACGAACCTCGTCAGCCAGTGCATATGACCGCACCCTCTGGAGTAACGGCTTGGCAGACACTTTCGGTCGCGCTTCCCCGCCGAGATATTCACGCAGCGATGGAACGAGCAAAAACGCTGAGAAATGCGATCGCTCACCACCAGGTTCTCTTAAAGGACTCGCAAAGAGAAACCTCAGATGAACGCCTCGAACGCGGGGTAATCGCAATCCGCCGACGCCGCCGCTCCTCGCCGACAAACTTTGCACAGCTCACACAAAAGAACTCGTGAAACAACGTCCCGTTTAGCGAAGACCCCGCAGCGTAGAGTCGAGCGGTGCGAGAACTACCTCCCGGCGTCTACGAAGAACTCATCACCACAGGCGTCGAGGCGCAACTGGTCCCGGTCGATCAAGACCTGGTGGTTCGAGAACATCTTGATCCCGCCGACGCCGATGTGGCACTGGCTCGACATATCGGCCAACTGACTCAGCGAGCGTTGCGTTCGCTCCCCACAACAGCTCGAGGTGACGATCGGGATCTCGTCACTCGACAGGTGGAACTGACAAACCGCATCGCACTGGCGATTGTTGATGCTGCTCCCAACATCGTCGATGCCAACGACCTCGCATCGACCGAGCAACTCAACGAAATCCTTGAACGAATCGGCGCACCCGGGCTCCCGCTTGCGAAGACACGCCCAAAGGTTCCGCTGTCCACGAGTGCGCTTCTGGTTAATGGACGTGAGCAGCCAAGGATCGGGTCGGAGGTTCAACGAGAGCTTGCTTCGGCCGATCGAGTCGACCTGTTGTGCGCCTTCGTGAAATGGCACGGCCTGCGAGTGATCGAGGAGCAACTCGCCGAACTCACCAGCCGACGAACGAGCCGCCAACCCGGGCCGGTGCTGCGAGTCATCACTACTACCTACATTGGCGCGACGGAAAGGCGGGCGCTTGATCGTCTCGTCGAACTTGGTGCCGAGGTCAAAATCTCTTACGAAACGAAAATGACGCGGCTTCACGCCAAGGCATGGTTGTTTCATCGAAACACGGGGTATTCGACTGCGTACGTAGGATCATCAAACCTTTCCAAGTCGGCTCTGCTCGATGGGTTGGAATGGAACGTCCGATTGTCTGAGATCGATCAAGGGCACCTGATCGATACGTTCCGGGCAACGTTCGATGAGTACTGGGAAGACCCAGCGTTCGAAACCTATGACCCCCAAGATGCCGAGCAACGCGCACGACTCGACGATGCGTTGGCAATCGAACGGGGCGGCATCACCGATTTGCCAATTGAACTGACTACCCTCGACGTTCGACCTTTCGGCTATCAGAGCGAAATTCTCGAATCCCTTGCCGCTGAACGGTCGCTTCATGGCCGATACCGAAACCTCGTCGTCATGGCCACCGGTACTGGCAAAACCGTGGTGGCGGGTCTCGACTACCGACGCCTTCGCGAGGCAGACGACGTACAGACGCTCCTGTTCGTTGCTCATCGCGACGAAATCCTCCTGCAAAGCCAATCCACGTTTCGACACATCCTCCGAAACGGCTCGTTCGGAGAACGATTCGTCGGCGGTGAACGACCAAGCGAATGGCGACACGTCTTCGCATCCGTTCAATCACTGGCGAAACTCAACCTCGATGAACTAGACCCGGCACTGTTCGACATGGTGATTGTCGACGAGTTCCACCACGCGGGGCCAGAAACGAAAACCTACGCGCGCTTTCTCAACCATCTCAAACCTAAAGTTCTTCTCGGCCTCACCGCAACACCAGAACGCGCCGACGGCCAAGACATCCTTCACTGGTTCGATGGCCGAATCGCTGTTGAGCTGCGCCTCTGGGAAGCACTCGAACGAAACCTCCTCGCACCATTCCAATACTTCGGCGTGCACGACGGAACGAACCTGACGTCGATGCAATGGAAACGCGGAACCGGCTACGCACCAGCGGAACTCACCAACGTCTACACCGGGCACGACATGCGAGTCCGCATCATCCTCCAAACCCTCCAAGACAAAATCACCGCCATTAACCGTATGCGCGCCATCGGTTTCTGCGTCAGTATCGAACACGCCAACCACATGGCCACGAAATTCAACGAAGCCGGAATACCTGCCGTAGCAATCACGTCTGCCAGCTCACCGTTCGAACGCCGATCGTCGCTCGAACAACTCAGAGCACGAGAAATCAGCATCGTGTTCGCCGTCGACCTGTTCAACGAAGGCGTCGACATCCCAGAAATCGACACCGTGCTGTTCCTACGACCAACAGAGAGCGCCACGATCTTCCTGCAACAACTAGGACGTGGCCTCCGCCTCGCCGACGACAAACCATGCCTCACCGTGCTCGACTTCATCGGCCACCAACACCAAGCATTCCGATTCGACCTCCGCTACCGATCACTCACCGGAATCACACGGCGCATGCTCGCACGAGAAGTCGAAAACGGATTCCCCACCTTGCCCGCCGGATGCCACCTCTCCCTCGACCGAGTCGCCGGAGACATCGTCCTGCGCAACGTGCGCGCAGCCCTGCGAATCGACTGGAAAGGACTCACCGACGAACTCCGAAGAATCGGCCACTGCACCCTCACCGATTTCCTCAACGAAACCGGCCTCCAAATCGACGACCTCTACCGCACCAGACGAGGCGGATGGACGCAACTCCAACGCGCCGCCGGACTCGACACCAGACCGCAAGGACCAGACGACAAAAAGCTCGATGGATCTATCGGACGAATGCTCCACCTCGACGACCCCGAACGCCTCAACTTCCTCACCAAACTCCTCCACGAACCGTCTGCTCCCCTAGCGAGCGACTTCGCAGATCGCAATGCACGCTTACTAACTCTGACGCACTTCCTGCTTTGGGGATGGGACGATCCGGTAACCAACATCAACGCACGACTCAGCGACCTCTGGGCCAACCCAAGCCGCCGCGAAGAAATTCTCCAGGTACTCGACATCCTCCAGGAGAACCGCACCCGAGTAACGAAGCCACTTGATCCCACAGGTAGTTCGCCGCTCCATGTTCACGCCCGCTACGGACTCGCTGAACTACTCGCCGGATTCGGCGTCCCGAACCCTGTTGCGTCACGCGGTTCCGGTGTCAAACGAGTCGAAGACGAACGAGCCCACGTCTTCTGGCTCAATCTCCGCAAAACCGAAAAACACTTCTCGCCAACAACTATGTACGCAGACCGTGCCATCAGCCCAACCCTGTTCCAATGGGAATCACAAAATGCCACCGCGACCGACAGCCCCACCGGCCAGCGCTACATCAACCACACCCAAGAAGACTGGACCGTTCATCTCTTTTTCCGCGAAAGCAAAGAACCCGACGGCGACCTCGGCGCACCCCCATACCTCTACGCCGGACCAGCAACCTACGTCAGCCACACCGGCAACCGCCCAATGCGAATCCTCTGGCGCCTCCAACACGAACTCCCCGCCGACATCTTCCACTCAGCCAAAGTCGCCACGGGTTAGCAGTGGTCAAATAGCAAATACTTGGTATCGCGCTGCTGTACGTCCCTCGGCTGACCAACCAAATCCGGCCGTTTGAAGAATCTGTGCCACCACAGTTAGTTACGCAGAGAGCATCGCAGTTGTGAGCACGGCCGGAGCTTCGTTCAAACAACCGGCTGCAGTGAAGGCCGACCGAAGATTTCGATACCACATCTGGCGTACAGCATCCCTTCCCATACCTAACAAATCGCTGACTCGGCCCTCTAGTACCTCAATGTCTCCTGGTCTGCTGCTACCCGCCTTTCGGCTAAAAGGAAAATCTGTCTCAGGCAACAAGCGCTCAGGCGGTAGTGCTTCGAGTTGCGCATCGGTCATTGCCACGTTCACTGAAAAAAACGCGCCGTTCTCCGACAGCCGTTGAATCTGGGTTGCTGTACCGGTAAACCAGTGAAGGATCATTCCAGCAGCAGAGCTGCCGAGAGCCTCGAGAACAGGCCCTTGCCTGCCGGTCGAATGGATTGAGCAAATGCGTTTCGCAGAACGAGCTGCTGCAAGCATATCCAGGAGCACCTCGACTTGCCGGTTCCCTCCCCTTCGATCAAGTCCGATTTCACCAACGAAAACGAAGTCTGACAGCAAGGTCCGAAAGGTCGTAGCGTCGTATTCGGCGAGGGCATTAGGTAAACCCGGGTGCACTCCGACACCCCAGACCAAATTTGGGTCAGCCCTATCGTTTACCTGGCTAGCTTCAGCCAACGAGCGTGTCACCGCAAAGACGATGGCTGTTCCGAGCGTAGCGAGCTGCTTGTCGGTGACTGTGACGTCGATATGAGCGTGGAGGTCGAGAGGCGGAAAGACACGGTTATGGAAGGGGGAGACTTCTGATCTCACTATTTCCTCGCTTCCAAAGCTCTTCGGCTTTTTCAAGGTCGTACCCGGTCGGAAACGGCCCGCAGATGGCGGCGAGCCTTGCGCCTGAGGGTTCTCGTGTCATGGCGTGTTTTACGGCGGCAATATCAGCCCTCCTTGCTGCGATCACCTCCGACGCGATGGAAGCGGTTTGAAATTCATAGGTAGTGGGATCCTGGACTCCCGCCGCTTGGATACCGGCTCGACGAACGATGCACGCATAGTCGAGGCCGCAGTTGCGCCCAAAGGTCTTTCCACGGAGTATCAAATTCGACTTGGCACAGGACATTGTCAGTGGGATGCCGCGGACCACCGTCTCAACCCCTACTGCCGATACAGCGGCCGCTACCAACTCGCCCTTGGTATGCCACTCGTAAGGATTCTCAATGGCGATCACGAGCCCGAGGTCGTGAAGGAGCTTTTCGAAAAGGTGAAAAGTCAAGGGGTGGGTTGATCGGGTCGTTAATACTCCACCTCGGTTAGCGGCTAGGGGCGGGTTCAAACTTGTGAATCCGTTCTCTGGAACTTCGACAGAAGTCGCGCCTGCACTGTCTGCCAGCGCAACGGCTAGCGCAACGAAAAGGATGGATCGGCTCCGCCTCGATGGTTCTCCAGCGAATGGGGGCTTGGCCATCAGACGAACATTGACACGATGTTTTGGGTCGTATCCAGGGATTGCCGGTGAACTAGAATTTTGAGAGTACTTAATGACACTGGCGTCTGAGTGAGAAAAGAAAATGCGATTGGCGTTTCCTCTGATGAGGGCTCCACAGTACGAATCCAAACCGCCGCTTAAGAGGGCGACCTGATCGCACCGATAGGGTGAACCCACGGCCGGTCGATCTGAAGTGTCGGCTTCAAAACTGAGGTCCCAGTTGTCGCCCGTGACGAAAGCTAGAAGATCTTGCAAACTGCGCTTGGCCTGGTCAGCAAGGTCGGGATCAGGTACTGAAATGACAAGTTGGATCTCTCGACGCTGGCGTAATGCATTACGCCGCTCCGAACGATCGGCCAAAAATACGGCGACTCCGATGCGGCCGAGGGTGATTCCGGCGATGCTCGGAGACCCGAACTTCGTAAGCCACGGATCTAGATCTGTATCAATACCTTGAGGGTTTTGAATATCCCACAATACGGTTCGTCTGCCGGTACTCGGCTGATGACCTGCACTCGATACCTGGATCGGCATCATCGTTTATTCCTCGTCGCAACCAGGTGGAGCGTACCGCGCATCAACTGTTGGGCAGCATGTTCGAACTGTGAAGGAGTCGTCAGAAGCGCCCCAGTGACATCGAGGGTTCCTGCGTCGATCCGGATAACTTCGCCGAGTTCGATGAGATACTTTTCACGCATATTTGGATCGACTTTCCCGTTTTGGATTAGTGCATCAATCTCAATTGAGAAAAGGTTCGTCGCATACTTCGCTACGAACTCAATCATCGTTTCTTCTGGGGTGCTCAGGGTGTCGAGTGCTCGATCGAGTACTTCGACCAGAGAGGCTCGCAGGGCTATGTCGTCCGGGCCAGCGTTTCCGACTCCTACGGCATCCATGATCGCAAGAATTTGTTCGACTCGTCCGAGACTTCTCAACGATGACAGGTCGAGCCCGTATTGGTTCAGCAGGGCCGCATTGCCCGTACCGACCGCAAAGGCCGCACCAAGCGCTCGCCCCGCCTTCCCTGTAGACGAAGTGATCTCCCGGCGACCGCCAGCCGGACCCGGTCGGAGTGTTCCCGTCCGCCGAGCGTTGCCAGTCAGTTTTCCAAATGAGAGCCCACTGTCACCAACGGTTGCCGCTGGCGCATATCTTGGCTTCGTCGAAGGGTCGTCACTCTGTAAAGCTTCAGCTACAAGTGGTGCAACTCCCGACGTGGTCGGATCTTGCTCCGAGTTTTCTCCGCCCTCCTCCTGACTCGCGCTCGGAGCTGGACCGGCAGCACCGCCTATGAGTTCCGCGACGTCTTGCCAAGGCTGGGTTTTAGAACCTCCGAACGCGCCCGATGTCCCCATCTACTTGCTCCGGGCAAGAAGGTCACGTGCCGTTGGAGGAACCTCCGGATCTACCTTCAGTTCGGACACGAGTTCTGCAAACTTCTTCGCTCCCTGAAGCAGAGCCGCCGTACCCGGAGTTAGCTCGCCGCGTCGAGTTCGGACAGCTTGGATAGCTAGCTCGACCGGGGCGCCGTTGGAACCTGCCCTGATAATCGCTTGAAGATGGCGATTTGGTTCGCCGATGGTTGGGAGCTGGCTTGTCAACTCGTCCAGAACTGCCTCGGCATCTTCAACCGAGAGTTGTAGACAAGCTTTGCCTCCGCGTTCACCCTTCATCTTTTCCTCCGAAAGAAGCAGCTCGAGACAAGCCGCAGCTGCTTCGCTGAGCGCAGTCGAGACACGGACGCTCAGAAGTTTCCGCGCCATCACGAAGTAGCGATCCGTATCTCGGGTGCTAAGCAACGGCTCCGAGGCCAGAAACACCTTGAGCTGATCCTCAGGATCCCCGGGGCTCGTACCCCCTACTTCGCCACGCGACCATTTCTCCCAGTCACTCAGGAGCCTTGCTCGGTCCACTGGGGACTTGGAGGCAAGAGTCAGCATCTGCTTTCCGAAACGATGCTCCAGGATGAACAGCTTGGCTAGAGCTTCAGCATCCAGAACGACACCGCTAGCCTGTGAGGTGAATTGCCGGACTTCCAGCGCGTTGAGAAACCGCTTAAGTCGGCGAGGGTTTACGACGTCATCTGCTGCGAGGCCGGCCACGATAAGTCGAGCGTGACTCAATAAATTCGTCGTGACATGCGTCGAGTCCACATCTCCAAGGTACGGTGTCACTCCTTTAAGCCGCCGGTCGTCCGCGTGCGCTACCGTCGCTGTCAGATCAAACCCTGCCGCATCTCGGTGAGCGAGTAGTAGGGCAACGTAACACTCTGCGTCCTCCTGTGTCGGCTGTGGAACGCCCACCGGTACTTGAACAATTTTGTCAAGATAGTCCCGAGCAAAGCGTGAACTTCGACGTGTCTCGCCGAGCCCAGCAGCAATCGAGTCTCGAACCATTTCCTGATCAGCGGCGACAATGAACGCCATCTTCGGAACGGCAAGGAAGAGTTTCACAGCCTCCAACGTTGACAACACGGCTGCAGGAAGACAACGATCGAGATCGTCGATCAGAACCACCACACGATCGAAGGCCACCTCTTCCAAAACCTCACCAAACTCCTTGCGGAAACCCGCCAAGGTCGACGGGTTCCCATCCTTCGGGCGGGGCGTGAACGCTTCGGCCAGCTCCTTGAAGTCCCAAGACATTGTGATCGCTCCGCGAGCAACAGCTTTCGTCGCCCTGGTCCAACTGATTCGCTTCAACAGCCCGACGAGTCGATCCTTCTTCGATTCGTCCACCGAATCGATTAGGGAATCCAAAACCGAGCCGATGATGGTCCCCCTCACATCGTCTTGGTCATCAAACTCCCACGGATTCAGATCAACTACCAAGACGTTTTCGCGCGTTGCCAGCTCACGACGAACCTGTTCCAGCAACGATGATTTGCCGCTTCCCCATGGCCCATGGAGCCCGACGGTGATGGGTTCGTCTCCGTTGACACAGACTACATCCGCAACCGCTGTTGCTACCGCTCGTAGACCCAGCAGATCGACCGATGCGGGGTTGTCGTTCAACACGCGAAGTGCATAATTCACGATTTTGCCTCCATCCCACTTCCGCCCGTTTCCGCGTCTTTTAATTTTACCGGTGTCGCCATAACGGAAACGATACGTCGCTATTTGCGTCGTTGCCGGTTTTCGTTCGAAGTCGCTTCCTTCTCGGGAGGTCGGGTCGGCGGTTGCGTGCGCTGATTGGTGACACGGCCTTCGGCCTCTGAGATTGCGTGACCCGGGGGCCTATGTCTGCAAGGGCACCCCATGACGCCAGCGCCACACCGATGGTGACACTGCGTTTGCCGGACGTCACGGGAATCCCCACTCCTTGCAGACGGCCACCGTGCACCACTTCACTGCGTTTCGTTCACGCCTATCTGGGTTCACCAGCGGACGCCACCCCGGCCCCGCCACCAGAAAGGAACAAAATCCAGTGAATTCCATCAACTTAGTAGGCAGACTTACTAAACCAGCACGACTCACCAACACCGGCGACAAAGCCCGAGCAAACTTTACCCTCGCCGTCGACGGATACAACAACACCACCGATTTCCTCCAAGTCACAGTCTTCGGCAAACTTGCAGAAAACGTCGCCGAGTACACCGACAAAGGCCACCTGGTCTCCGTCGAAGGCCGCATCACCAGCGGTAAGTACACAAACGATCAAGGCGAAACCGTCTTCACCGTAGACATCATCGGCCAAGCAGTCCGCTTCCTCGGACGCCCCAAAACCGCCACCACCACTCCCGAAACCGTCGAAGGCGAGGTGGCCTGAACTCAACCACCGGCCCGGCCTGACCTTCAATCTCTGAAGGTTAGGCCCCGCACCGGAAACGAGAACTGACATGAGCGCATACGAACTCCCCATCGACCACCTGGCCGCC
>JANLRI010000299.1:0-2307 GCA_031361565.1 Betaproteobacteria bacterium
GGGTTTGCGACTTCAACCTCGCCTTAGTATTGTGGCTTCAACAAATCCGCCCAGTATAACGGAACGTCCAGCTTCTTCTTGGCGATCAGTTCAGTGTTGTACCCAAAGCCTAATGGGCCAGAGTAGATACCCACCGTTTTATAGGCGCTTTGTTGAGCCTGCTGTTGCGCCCAATCATGCAATTGAGGCAAAGTGGCCGACTTGTACTCCAAGGTTAAGCCCATCTCAGCCGCCTGAAGATGCGGATCACCAGTGCCCCCAAACCCCCCATCGCAATAGCCACACACGCCTGGACTAATCGGTGCCTAACTGAGCCGCTAGGGATTGAACAATGCATCCGTGACTCCAACTGTACACATAAGGAAAATTGGAGTCTAGCGGATCTGCCGACTTTCGCTTCACCAAGGAGTATTGGATTGCTTATGCCATCAGCACCCTTTCCACCTCAATAGCAACGTTGGCGAGAGCGGCATCCTGGCCATTTACGGACGTAATCATCAAACCCACGGGCAACTCACCGTGGGACTGGCACGGCAAGCTGAACGAACATCCGTCTAAAAAATTAAACAGAAACGTATTGCGCAGCAGCTTGCCGTTAGCTTGCAAAAACGCCGCATCCGATGCCACCAGCGGTTCGATTTCCGGCGCCAGAATGGGCACGGTGGGGCACAACACCGCATCGAAACCTTGCAACGCCGTTTCCGTCCGAGTAATCCATTGGCGGCGCCGGTCTTGCATCGCAATGTATTGCTGGGCCGTGACCTTGGCACCTAAGTCAATGCGAGCCGCGACACGCGGGTCGTACATCGAGCGACGCTCGGCGAGTCGGGTGAAGTGCACGGCCGTCGCTTCCACCGGCGAAAATCCGCCCGGGGCATTTAGCGCGGCCACCTCAGCCAACTCATTCAGGCGAACTTCAACAATCTGCGCGCCAGCCGCTGACAGCTTGGAAAGGGCACGATGAAAGGCTGTGGCAACCTGAGGCTCTAAGTCATCCAGGACGATGGTCTGGGGAAGTGCAAAGCGCATACTGCTCAGCGCTCGCATGGGGGCGACGAGGGCTTGGCCAGACAGCACCCCATCGACGATTAGGCAATCCCGTACGCTGCGTGTCATGGCGCACACCGTGTCGAGGCTGCGTGCCAACTCAAAAGCGCCGCTCAGCGGTACCCGATGTTGCGTAGATTTGAAGCCCACCAAACCATTTAAAGCGGCCGGAATTCTGATCGAACCGCCGGTATCGGAACCTAGTCCGGCCACGGCCAGACCAAGCGCGACGGACACGGCCGCGCCCGAGGACGACCCACCCGGGATGCGCGCTAGCGTTTGGTCGCTGGGGTTTCTGGGCGTGCCGTAATGAGGATTGATGCCCACACCAGAGAAGGCAAATTCTGTCATATTGGTTTTGCCCAGGATCGCTGCACCGCTTGCGCGCAGCCTGGCTACCACTGGCGCGTCTTGAGTGGCCACCGGCTCACCCCGACAGGCCAGTGAGCCCGCCATGGTGGTTTCACCTGCGACGTCGTATAAGTCCTTAATCGTCACGGGCAGGCCTGCCAATTCGTGCTGGACCACTCCAGCCGCCTGAAGGGCATCAGCGTAGCGAGCCGCAGCCAGTGCCGACTCGGGATAGAGCTTTGTAAACACATACTTAGCGGCTTGGCCCTCGGCCGCGGCCATGGCTTCCTCAACCATCGCCACCCGACTCACCAGACCCTGTGCCAGTTTTGAGTTGCGCTGGGTGATCGTATCGCTGCGTGGGATTTGGCCTAGGGAATTCATGTTGCACCTCGAATAGCTTTGATCACATGATTTTAGAGCGGAAGCGAGAAAGCCCAGCGAAGAAGGCGGCGATTCTTGGTATGCTTGATGCACCTATTAGAAAGAGACAAAACCATGAAATTAATTTTAAGACTAATCACCAGCCTCTTTTTTGTGAGCTTCGGCCTAGTCGGCTGTGCCAATATGCCTGGCACCATGTCGGGCTGGACCACCTTGCTCGACGGTACTCAGGGCATGGATAATTGGTCGCCGATTGGTGATGCCAACTGGCGTATGGTCGATGGAATTCTCCAGGCCGACAAAGGTTCGGGCTTTCTAATTTCCAAAAACTCCTACGGCGACTTCCAGATTCGGGCAGAGTTTTGGGCCGACTCGGAGGCCAATAGTGGCATCTTTATTCGCATGTCTGACATCAAAACGGTCACCGCTGCAAACTCGTACGAAGTCAACATTTTCGACCAACGCCCTGGGCAGGAATACTCTACTGGTGCGATTGTAGATATCGCCAAAGTGGCCGCACCGACT
>JANLRI010000321.1:0-3256 GCA_031361565.1 Betaproteobacteria bacterium
CGTCGCCGATGCAACGGCCCTGCCCATTGCCTACAAGAGCGGCATCGTATCCAGCGGGAAAAACCTTGCCAAGCTGCCGATCATTGATTCACGGGGATATGACGAAACCGGAATCCACTACATTTGGCGCAGCTTCTCGGAACGCGCCCGGATCGACGCTTCAAACAGCAATAATCACGGCAATCATGTCATGTGGCGGTATGGCGCGGGACTCTTGCCCGGCACCGCCGCGCAAGTGAGCGCGGTGACCGTCCAGTCTCTTTTGACGATGGACACTTGGTTGTCGAGCTTGATGACGAGCGCTCCAAAGTCTTCAATGAATGCCGAGCGAACCCAGGCCCAAGTCATTGCCGCCAAGCCAACTGCGGCGGTCGATTTGTGCTACCTCACTGGAGATACGGCCTTCGCGACCAAGGTGACCGACATGGCTCAATGTGATGCGGACGCACGCTTGGCGAAACATGCCTCACCACGTCAGGTTGCGGGTGGTGCCTTGTCCGAGAACATTCTAAAGTGCCAACTGAAGCCACTAGCCTTCACCGACTACGGCATTGTCGTCTTTAGCGCGACTCAGCAAGCGCGCTTAAGTGTAGTGTTCGCAGGCGGGGTCTGTGATTGGAGCAAACCTGGTGTGGGTCAACAGGATCCGGTTTCTCCGCAGACTTATAAAGCTGGGCCAGGCGGAACACCTCTGCCTGTGGCACCCACCTCCACACCCATCTAAACCATTAGAAGCATGGAATCTTGGCCGATCCCGCACCTGGGATCGGCTATTTTTTCGCAAGCCGGGTGCGTGATGAACCGACTGGAACCCACAACAACCCCTCAAGAGGAACCTGCATGAGACTCAAAGATAAAGTAGCCATTGTCACCGGAGCGGCCAGTGGCTTTGGCGCCGAAATCGCCCGGCAGTACATCGCCGAAGGCGCCAAGGTCATGGTGGCCGACATTAATGGCGAGGGCGCAAAAGCGGTCGCAGCCAGTCTGGGCGCTTCTGCCGTCGCCGTCACCTGCGACGTAACGAATGCTGCTGCCATCAATGCGCTCGCGGCTAAAACGCTGGCAAGCTTTGGACGAATTGATATCGTGGTCAATAACGCCGGCTGGACTCACCGCAATCAGCCCATGCTTGAGGTGGACGAAGCCACATTCGACAAGGTCTACAACATTAACGTCAAGTCAATTTTTTTGATGACCCATGCGGTCGTACCTCAAATGCGTAAACAAGGTGGCGGGGTGATTCTCAATATTGGCTCGACTGCAGGAATTCGTCCACGGCCCGGGTTGACTTGGTACAACAGCAGTAAAGGCGCGGTAAACCTGATGTCGAAGTCAATGGCCGTTGAACTTGGCCCAGACCGTATTCGAGTCAATGCCATTTGCCCGGTGATGGGCGCCACCGGCTTACTCGAGTCATTTATGGGAATGCCTGATACGCCTGAAAATCGCAAGAAGTTTATCGCGACCATCCCTTTGGGTCGACTCTCCGAGCCGCGCGATATCGCAAGGGCGGCGGTCTATTTAGCCAGCGACGATGCGGAGTTTATCAGTGGTGTGGAGTTTCCTGTCGATGGTGGGCGTACTGTTTAGCGCTCGATTCTTACCCTACTGTGGGAGGCTCCGCGCATGCCGTCAGTCACCTTGGATGATCCAGCGCGCCGCCTTCTCGGCCATCATTAGGGTCGGGCTATTGGTATTTCCACTGGTAATAAAGGGCATGGCACTGGCATCAACGACGCGCAGTCCTCGCACCAAACCACCCCGGCCATCACGCACTCGCAAATGCGAATCCAGCACGGCCATAGGGTCGCTCTTCATACCCATTTTTGCCGTACCGATGGGGTGAAAAATAGTTGTCGCTATATCGCCCGCGAGCTTGGCCAAGGCTTCATCGGTTTGAAATTCAATCCCCGGCTTATGCTCCAGAGGTTGATAGGCCGATAAGGCTGGTTGGGACACGATCTTTCGAGTGACACGCAGGCTGTCGGCGGCAACTTTTCGATCGTCTGGAGTACTCAAGTAGTTGGGCGCGATGGCCGGGGCATCCTGAAAGTTACTGGTCTTGATAGAGACCGTGCCGCGGCTACTCGGATTCAGATTGCAGACACTGGCCGTAAAGGCAGGAAAGCTATGCAAGGGCTGACCAAAAGCTTCTAAGCTCAGCGGCTGTACATGGTACTGAATATTAGGATAGGGCTGATCCGGGCTGCTCTTGGTAAAGGCTCCAAGCTGGCTTGGCGACATGCTCATCGGGCCGGTTCGCTTCAATGCGTATTCCATCCCTATATGCAGCTTACCGAGCCAAGAGTTTGCAACGCTATTGAGTGTCTTGACGCCTTGTACCTTGTACACCGCACGAATCTGCAAATGATCCTGCAAATTAGCACCGACCCCAGGGGCATCAATTACAAGAGGAATACCACGCTTCTCAAGAAGCTCGGGTGAACCGATGCCCGAGAGCTGCAAAATTTGCGGGCTGCCAATACTGCCCGCGCTCAGAATAACTTCTGCATTTACCGAATCGCCCAACATCGCGTTCACCATTTCCTTGCCCTTCAAAATCTGGGCACCCATACAGCGCGGGCGACCCTCAGCATCTTTTTCCATCAAGAGCTTCACAACCTGGGAGGAAGTCCATAGTTCAAAGTTAGGCCGGTCCACACACTGCGGGCGCAAAAAGGCCTTAGCAGCATTCCAGCGGAAGCCACTCTTTTGATTAACCTCGAAGTAACCGACACCCTCGTTGCTGCCACGATTAAAATCGCTGGTGGACGGAATACCGGCCTGATTTGCCGCCTTTGCGAATGCATCCAAAACATCCCAACGCAGGCGCTGCTTTTCCACCCGCCATTCACCGCCGAACCCTCGCCCAGCCTGAGCTTCGAATCCCTCGATGTTAGCTCCTTTATTCGGCCTCCGACTGCGATTGCCGTGAAAATGGGCCAAGTCGCCATTCTGAGGATCCACGCTACCGTCTAAAAGATAGTGGTCTTCATGTGCCATGAAGTCGGGCAAACATTGCTCCCAACCCCAGGCATCGTCCCCGGTTGTTTTTGCCCATTGATCATAGTCACGTGCCTGACCTCGCATATAAATCATGCCGTTGATGCTGCTACACCCACCCACGACCTTGCCGCGCGGGTAGCCAAGCTGGCGTCCGTTCAAACCCTGGTCGGCCTCCGTCTTGTAAAGCCAATCAGTGCGCGGGTTACCAATGCAATACAAATATCCGACCGGAATATGAATCCAGTGATAG
>JANLRI010000337.1:0-14689 GCA_031361565.1 Betaproteobacteria bacterium
GTGAATCTTGACTCATATGTGATCAATAACAAAAATCGGAAAATGTAGCGCAGAACAGACAGCCGCGAAACGGACACCGTTTGATATACTCAAACGAAGGATGGAGCTATGCAACTAATCGGATCCCTTGCCAGTCCATACGTACGTAAAGTGCGTATTGTGCTCTCAGAGAAAAAAATCGATTACAAACTCACGCTAGATGATGTTTGGTCGGCAGAAAGTAAGATTTTAGCCTCGAACCCCTTGGGCAAAATTCCCTGCCTGGTGATGGAGGATGGCGGCGCTATTTTCGATTCAAGAGTCATCGTCGAATACCTTGATGGCATGACCCCGGTTCACAAGCTCATTCCCGCTTCGGGTCGCGCCCGTATTGAGGTGAAAACCTGGGAGGCGCTGGCCGATGGCATGACCGACGCTGCAATCCTTATCCGTACTGAGCAGACTCAGCGGCCCGAAAATGAGCGCAGCCAGAAATGGATGGATCGCCAGATGGTGAAGGTGGAAAGCGCCATGGAAACCATGTCCAAAGGGCTCGGCGATAAGGCCTGGTGCTGCGAAGGCAAATACACTTTAGCGGACGTGACCGTGGGTTGCGCCCTGGAATGGTTCGAGTATCGCTTTAACCATATCGACTGGCGCAGCAAGCACATCAACCTGGCTCGCCATCTTGACAAGCTCAAGTTGCGGCCCTCCTTTGCTGAAACGGCACCGCGTTAGTAGCGGGCGTCACACTAGTGGGCGTCACACTAGTGGGCTGAGTCGCACTAACGGGGTGAGTAAAACTAGTCCTTCAGGCGCTTAAAAGGGAAGGCCTGCTGTTTTACGAAGCCTTCAGGCATATAGTCACCTAGCACGCCGTACTTGTCCGGGAAGCGACGGTCAGATTTTACAGCCGTGCCAAACAGGTAATCCAGGAAGGCGAAATGCGCGGAATAATTTCGATCCAAGGCCTCTTGGTCTGAGCTGTGATGCCAGTGATGAAAATCCGGGGTGACTAAAATGTATTTGAGCGGCCCCCAAGGCATGCTGACATTGGCATGATTGAAAACAGCCTGAAAACCTACGATGATGATGTATACATCAATCACTTGCTTAGAGAAACCTAGAACGTAAATCATCCCCAATACACCTACTCGAGTCACAATCAACTCGAGCACGTGCTGGCGCGATCCTGCCATCCAGTCCATGTACTTGGCGCTATGATGCACTGAATGAAAGCGCCAGAGAAACGGCACCTCGTGGTATGCACGGTGGGTCCAATACTGAACAAAGTCCGCCACCAGGACGATCAGGAAGATCTCCACCACAAATGGCAGGGCCTGAATGCCCTTTTGTAGGGGCTCATACAAGGCCCAATTGAACAAACGATGAATCGCAAGGTTCACGATCAATAAAATTAGGCCGACCACAAAATGATTAAAAACAAAGTGGGTGAAGTCGGTTTGCCAGCCGGGACGAAACACGGGCTGACCTCGATAGATGGGGAACATCTTTTCAATCAAGATAAAGATCATGGTTGAGCCGAGAAGATCGAGGATGAACCAATCGACGCCGATGTATGGCGTGTGGTCTGGGAAATCCCCAACCGGTACTTGATGGCCGCCCAAGGCCCAGGTGCCCAAGACCAGCACCAAGGCAGTAGCGTTCAAGACCCGCGAACGGCCCCTAATAATATTGACCAAACTCAGCGCGCCCGCGATCACCATCGCGCCCAACATCACCTGTCTCAGCACATCGACCGAATAGTTCTTTCGCAATTCCGGCGTCGTCAGGTACTGCGGATAGTGAAACGCCAAAACGCCTAGAAAGCAGAGAATGGCCAGAGACAAAGCAATGATGCCGGTGACTTTGCCATAACCAATCTTGAGCTCACCTTCTTGTTGGAACACTTTGATAGGTCCGGCCATACCTTCCTCCAATAAATAGCCTGCGATGTCAGGAATATAGTAGTGGATCGATGGACACGAAGCCATCGATTTTTTCTAAATCGGGACCAAGCACGGCGGCGGCATCGAGATAGTTTTGAGCCTTTCCATCCTTGGGCAGCACTTCGAAAATTACGGCAATCCTATCGGCCTAAGTTTTGGGTGCAAAAGAATCCGCTCGTGCCATGGCCCAAAACCGCTTGAACACGGGAGGCTCAGCATCTCCATCCAAAAGTGCGCCGGGCTGCAAGAAGGCATAGGTCGTGGCAAAAGTCTTGACTTCGTTTTGATTGACGCGCTGCACGATATGAAAAGGCTGCAACTCGGAAGGGTGTTTCAGACCGGCCGCCGCCACCAGCTCAGCGAGCGCTTTCAAGGTATTTTGATGAAAGTTGAATACCCGTTCCGCCTTGTCGGGCACTACTAAGGCCTTTTGTCGTAACGGATCCTGCGTCGTGACACCCGTCGGACAGGTACCGGTGTGGCAGCTTTGCGATTGAATGCAACCAATGGCAAACATAAAACCGCGGGCGCTATTGCACCAATCTGCTCCCAAGGCCATTACTCTAGCCACGTCGAACGCAGAGACAACCTTGCCTGCGACGCCAATCTTGACGCGACCTCTGAGGTTTAGACCCACCAAGGTGTTGTGGACCAGCATCAGGCCCTCGCGCATGGGAGTGCCTACACGATCTAAAAACTCCGCGGGTGCCGCACCCGTGCCGCCTTCCTTGCCGTCAATCACGATGAAATCCGGGGTGATGCCGGTTTCCTTCATGGCCTTGGCGATGCCAAACCATTCCCAGGGATGGCCAATCGCCAATTTAAATCCCGTCGGCTTGCCACCAGAAAGTTTGCGCAAGCGCTCAACAAACAGCAACAACTCCACCGGATTAGAAAACTCAGAATGCTTGGCAGGGGAGAGACAGTCAACACCGGCTTTCACACCGCGCGCGGCCGCGATCTCTAGCGTGACCTTTGCACCAGGAAGGACGCCGCCATGGCCAGGCTTGGCGCCCTGTGACAGCTTAATCTCGATCATCTTCACCTGAGGTGAGGACGCGTTCTCTTGGAACTTTTCGGGGCTGAATCGCCCGTCATCATCTCGGCAGCCAAAGTAGCCACTGGCCACCTCCCAAATCAAGTCGCCGCCATGCACTCGGTGGTGCTGAGAGATCGAGCCCTCCCCGGTGTCGTGAGCGAAGCCGCCTTTCTTAGCGCCCTGGTTGAGCGCAAGAATCGCATTGGCCGAAAGTGAACCGAAGCTCATTGCCGAAATATTGAAGACAGACGCTGAGTAGGCCTGTTCACCTTCTCCAATGGTGATTCGGAAATCATGGGTGGTGACAGGGACGGGGTCAATGGAATGATTCATCCACTCGTAGCCTGCGGCATAGGTATCGAGCTGGGTGCCAAAGGCCCGCTTGTCGAGCTCCTGCTTAGAGCGCGCATAGACCATTGCCCGCTGTTGGCGCGAAAAAGGAATCGCATCGGTATCCGACTCGAAGAAATATTGCCGCATCTCGGGCCGAATGGCCTCAAACAGGAAGCGCAAATGCCCGATCACAGGGTAGTTGCGCAAAATCGAATGGCGCGTTTGAGTCAGGTCGTGAATACCGACCAGGACGAGGCCAATAAAAACCAACGGAAAGAAAAAGCTAATCCATTTAGCTCCCCAGCACATTAGCAAAATAAGCGCGAGAAAGACCACCACCCCAAAGCAAGTGTAGCGCGAGTGTTGAACTAATTGCTGCCCAATCGGGTGGGCCAGAAGCCTTTTCTTAAAATCAGAAACGTAAAGTGGGGACATAGGGGGTTCTCCAAACCAAGCCCCCATCATACCTACCAGAGAAATAGCAGAAGCCCACTAGTGTGGCGTTCCACACCAGGGCTACAAATAGCGCCGCAGCTCCGGCCAGGTGCTGAGAAAGCTACCGACAATACTACCCCCAAAACTATTCGAAAATTGCACCAAAATCTCGGTCGCTGTTTTGCTGTTGATATAGGCCACAGAGCTGTCAGGCGCAACCGCATACCAGAGCCCGGTCGGCAAGCCGCCCGCCGTGCTTGAGGCTTCGCCACTGGTTCGCACCTTGATTGAACTCAAGCCTTGTGACACTTGAAAATTTTCAGTGAGCGCGACATCCAAGCTGGTATAGCTGCTACCGGCCAACTCGCGCCATCCCGTCACTCCGGCAATATCGCGTTCACTCACTAACTTCGTACCTTCCAGCAAGGTGAGATTGAGCCCGTAGAGTTGCCCACTGGTTTGCAAGGTGGTGAGCTGAACTTCGGCGTCGCCCGGTGCAAATCGTTGCGCTTTGAACTCAATGGTTCCCTGCGCCCGCAGGCCAATCGGCGGGGCAATAAAATCGTATTGCGACCACCCACTAAAGGCCATCGACCAGCGCGCGCTCCAGGCGCTGCTAATACCAGGCATGCCGACTCCTGCAGCCAGCGCACGCCAGCTCAGCCCGCCGCTATAGCGCTGTCCGTTCATCACACAGTCTTGAGTTGCAATGCTCAAGGTATCGCCCACGCTGACCAAAGCTGCGTTACTAAACTCGGCACGTATCGAACCCGTGCCTGCGCTACAAGCAAGGACGGCGCTCATGACCTGCTGCCCCCCGGGGGTAGTACCGGTGACCGGTGCACGCACCGACATAAACTGTTCGCTGAGATCCAACACGTTGGGCATCAAGCCCTGACGTGGTCGCTGAGCTGTAGGGGGTAAGTTAGGGTCAATCAGGCTACGCACTGGGCCGCCAAAGGCCAGCAAGGTGTCCGTCGCGACCGCAGCGACGTCACCGACATTCGCTTCGCGGATGTCGGCCACCGAACCGCCGCCCCCGCTGGAATAACCCCCGCCGATGCCCACGCTTGCGCCACACCCCCCCAGCGCCAAACTGAGCGCAAGAGCACTCAAACGAAGACTGACTTTACGCATCGGCGACCCAGTGTCGAGCGCGGCATTCCAGACCAACAGGGGTGAGACTTGAAAATCATGCGACATAAGAACTCCGGGAAATAACAGAAACGTGCAAAGCGATTACAAAGCCAAATCATTCTGACGATCATGGCCCTGAGTGATTAACGCAGTCGTTTCCGCTCAGATGACCATGGTGCTACAAATTAAGTCAAAGCCTCGTGTGTATTTGTAACAATCGTGTAAGTCGTTACAATCAGCTCCCCCTGACGAGCACACCGTGATGAATGAAGAGCCCCGCGACGAACCTTTAACCATTAAAGAGCCGAGACTCTGGGTCGATGATGGCTGGACGGCCAAGGTGATTAAGAACGAGGATGACGAAGGCTGGGCCGTCGCAATGATTAAGGACGGCGAGCCTGAGCCCGCATTGATCGGCCCCTGGACCATGGGGCGCGATAAGCGCAATCCAAAACCCCTCGATGGAAACGCCTTTATTACCTTGGTGAAAACGGCTAAGGAGTTTGTGCGCCGTCACGAGCAGCAACTCCACGCCAGCTTGCACCAAAGTGTCGCCATTACCTCTCGCTCGGCTCGATTTGAGGTTCGACTAGATATTCAGCCTGACGACGAGAACCCCCAGGCCAGCCTCAGCGCTTTCGATGCCGAAGGCGTCGAGCTCGCCAGGGTAAGTGTCGCTCCGAGCTTCAAACTTACCCGGGTCAGCGCGGAGAGCTGGGTGAACAACGAATTTCAGAAGCCCTAGTCGGCGACTGTGTTGAGTCACCATACCGAGGCAAAAGGTGCAGGATTAGTCGCTGCTCAGGTTCCCCGGGCGATCAAGCCACCGCCAAGACACACCTCGCCTTGGTAAAGCACAGCACTTTGCCCAGGCGTCACCGCCCATTGCGGTTCTTCAAAGCGCAGGGAAAAAGCTTGTTCGGACACCGCCGCTAGAGCGCAGGCCGAGTCCGCCTGACGGTAGCGCGTTTTCGCGGCCAAGGGGACCTGGCCCAGCTCGGACGATGGCGAGGCCCCCGCCACCCAGGTAATACTGTCCGCATCGAGTTGGCTCGACAGCAACCAAGGGTGCGCGTGACCCTGCACCACATAAAGTGCATTCGACTCGATATCTTTACGAGCCACAAACCAGGGTTCGCCCGAACTCTCTTTTTGCCCGCCAATGCCGATTCCCTTGCGTTGTCCAAGAGTGTAGAACGACAAGCCGACGTGCTCGCCAATTTGCCTGCCGTGCTCATCAAAAATTGGGCCCGGTGCAGTCGGCAAATAACGATTCAAAAACTCTCTAAACGGGCGCTCACCAATAAAGCAAATACCGGTCGAGTCCTTTTTCTTCGCATTGCCTAGTTCGATGTCAAGGGCGATGCGGCGAACTTCGGTTTTTCTGAGCTCGCCCACTGGAAACAATACTTTGCTGAGTTGGGCCTGATTCAGACGGTGCAAAAAATAGCTTTGATCCTTACTCTCGTCAAGTCCCTTGAGTAGCTCAAAACGTGACGCTCCATCCGCCATCAGGGACGCATTTTTGACCTTGCGCACTCTTGCATAGTGACCCGTGGCAATTTTTTCTGCGCCCAAACTCATGGCATGATCGAGGAAGGCCTTGAACTTGATTTCCGCATTACAGAGCACATCCGGGTTAGGTGTGCGCCCCGCAGAATATTCCCGCAAGAAATCCGCAAACACCCGGTCCTTGTATTCCGACGCGAAATTCACCGCTTCGATTTCGATGTCCAAGCGATCAGCCACCGCCACGGCGTCCACCCAGTCCTCGCGGGTCGAACAGTACTCCGAGTCGTCATCGTCTTCCCAGTTTTTCATGAAGACGCCAATCACTTCGTAGCCCTGTTGCTTGAGCAAATAGGCTGAGACAGCAGAATCCACTCCGCCCGACAGCCCTACGACGACTCTTGTTTTACTCACAACACCCGCTCTTTCGTGAAACTCGGCCCAAGCACCGGGTCCGAAACCGCTATTTTAAGGATAAAGCCAATCAGCCGCTTGAACACCGACGTGGCTGCGGCTATCGAGTACACCGGTGCTCAGCCAAAGACTCGGCCCACTCTTGCCCCGGTTGATCAAATATGGCCATGAAGCGTGATATAAAGTCAGACCAGGAGATTTGAGGGAGAAAAATATGCGCATCGGCGTCACCGCTGAATCGCGCGCCGGGGAAACCCGTGTCGCGGCCACAGCCGAAACCGTAAAGAAACTGGTGGCGGCAGGCCACCAAGTGATCGTGCAAACTAGTGCTGGGGTACCCTCCAGCCAAACCGATGCCGCTTATCAAGCGGTTGGCGCCAGTATCGGCTCTGCCGAGCAGGCTCTAGGAGCGGAATTAGTCTTGCGAGTCACCACGCCAAGCGACTCGGAACTTGCTCTCATGAGCAAGGGCGCAGTTCTGGTCGGCATGCTCAACCCCTTCGACAAAGACGGTCTCAGCAAAATGGCCGGCGCTGGCCTGACCGCCTTCGCACTCGAAGCCGCACCCCGCACGACCCGCGCCCAGAGCATGGACGTGCTTTCGTCCCAGGCCAATATTGCCGGCTACAAAGCCGTGATCCTCGCCTCAAACATTTACCAGCGCTTTTTCCCAATGCTGATGACGGCTGCGGGCACGGTAAAAGCGGCGCGTGTGGTCATTTTAGGTGTGGGTGTTGCGGGCTTACAGGCGATTGCCACGGCTAAACGCCTTGGAGCGGTGATTGAAGCCTCGGATGTGCGCCCCTCGGTTAAAGAGCAGGTCGAATCCCTGGGCGGCAAATTTATTGACGTGCCTTACGAAACTGCCGAGGAAAAAGAAGCCGCGGAAGGGGTTGGAGGTTATGCCCGACCCATGCCACAAAGCTGGCTCGACCGCCAAAAAATTGAAGTCGCCAAACGTGTCGCTCAAGCCGATGTGGTGATTTCCACGGCCTTGATTCCAGGACGTCCCGCGCCCACCCTCATCTCCGAGGACATGGTCAAGTCCATGAAGCCAGGCTCAGTCATTGTCGATATCGCTGCAGGCCGTGGTCCGGGCGGCGTAGGAGGTAATTGCCCCCTGACCGAAACCGGCCAGACCGTGACGAAACACGGCGTACATTTGGTCGGCGAAACCAATTTGCCCGCGATGCTAGGGGCCGACGCGTCCGCGCTCTACGCCCGCAATGTGCAGGATTTCCTCAAGCTGGTGATCAACAAAGAAGCCCAGTTCCATATTGATATGGAAGACGACATTGTCGCGGCCTGCTTGATGTGCCGCGATGGCGCCGTGTTAAAGCCTTAAACAAAAAAATATTCGGAGTCTGTATGGAACTCATTAGTCCAACCATTACCAACCTCATTATCTTTGTGCTGGCCATCTACGTGGGTTACCACGTGGTGTGGACGGTCACCCCGGCGCTGCACACTCCACTCATGGCGGTGACTAATGCAATCTCAGCGATTGTGATCGTGGGCGCCATGCTGGCCGCCGCGCTCACCGAGGGAGGTTTTGCAAAAACCATGGGGGTGCTCGCAGTGGCACTGGCCTCGGTAAACGTCTTTGGTGGCTTCTTGGTCACTCGCCGCATGCTTGAAATGTTCAAGAAGAAAACCCCGGCTGCGGCCAAGCCTGCGAAGTAAGGAAGAGAACCATGTCTATGAATCTCGTTACTTTGCTGTATCTGGTGGCCAGCGTTTGCTTTATTCAAGCGCTCAAAGGTCTGAGTCACCCCACCACCTCCCTGCGAGGCAATTTATTCGGCATGATCGGCATGACCATCGCCGTGCTCACGACAGCAGCCTTGATTGTCAAGCTCTCTGGCGGCGCAGGTCAAGGGATGGTGTATGTGCTCGGTGGCTTGCTGGTCGGCGGTGCTGCCGGCACAATCATGGCCAAGCGAGTTGAAATGACCAAGATGCCCGAGCTGGTGGCCTTCATGCACAGCATGATCGGCTTGGCCGCCGTCTTTATTGCCATCGCCGCCGTGGTCGAGCCATTCGCCTTCGGCATCACCCCCAAAGGTCAGCCCATTCCAGCCGGCAACCGGCTTGAGCTGTTCTTGGGTGCGGCGATTGGTGCCATCACCTTTAGCGGCTCCGTGATTGCTTTTGGCAAGCTCTCGGGCAAATACAAGTTCCGATTGTTTCAAGGTGCACCGGTGCAGTTCTCCGGTCAGCACATGATCAATCTGGTGTTGGGCGTGGCGACCATTGCTCTGGGTATTGCCTACGCGCTCACCGAAAACCAAACCGCCTTTTGGCTAATGTTGGCGCTTAGCTTTGTGATGGGCGTGTTGATTATCATCCCGATTGGCGGCGCGGACATGCCGGTCGTGGTCTCGATGCTGAACAGTTACTCGGGCTGGGCGGCGGCGGGTATTGGCTTTTCGCTCAACAACAGCATGTTGATTATTGCGGGCTCCTTGGTCGGCTCCTCCGGTGCCATTCTGTCCTACATTATGTGTAAGGCCATGAACCGCTCGTTTTTTAATGTGATCCTCGGTGGCTTTGGTGGCGAAGCCACAACGGCCGTTGCGGGCGCGCAGGCGCAACGTCCCGTCAAGAGCGGCTCAGCGGACGACGCCGCGTTTATTTTGGGTAACGCCGAGAGTGTCGTGATTGTCCCAGGCTACGGACTGGCCGTTGCGCGTGCCCAACATGCCGTCAAAGAGCTAGCCCTCAAACTTACCGCCAAAGGTATTTCGGTGCGCTACGCGATTCACCCAGTCGCGGGCCGTATGCCTGGTCACATGAACGTGCTCTTGGCAGAAGCCGAAGTACCCTATGATCAAGTGTACGAAATGGAAGACATCAACGGCGAATTCGGCCAAACCGATGTGGCCATCATCCTGGGTGCCAACGACGTGGTCAACCCAGCCGCGCACGTCAAAGGCAGTGCCATTTACGGCATGCCAATCCTTGAGGCCTACAAAGCTAAAACCGTGATCGTCAACAAACGCTCTATGGCCTCTGGCTATGCGGGTTTGGACAATGAGCTGTTCTATATGGACAAAACGATGATGGTGTTTGGCGATGCCAAAAAAGTGATTGAAGATATCGTCAAGGCGATTGAATAAGGCGCTTGTCGTTAGTGTGATGATCCACACTGGAGACTCGCCGCGTTTGGGGAGTTCGTGAGATGGGTAAAGGCCGACTCGAAGCGTTTAGCGATGGCGTGATCGCCATCATCATCACGATCATGGTGCTGGAGATGAAAGTCCCGCACGGCGACACTTTAGAAACCTTGCGACCCGTCTTCCCCATATTTTTAAGCTATATCCTGAGCTTTGTGTACGTGGGGATTTATTGGAACAACCACCATCACCTCCTGCATAACGTCAAGCGGGTGAGCTCGACCTTGCTTTGGGCTAATCTGCACTTTCTGTTTTGGCTCTCCCTGTTTCCATTCGCAACCGGTTGGGTCGGCGAAAATCACTTCGCGGCCACACCCTCAGCCCTCTATGGTTTTGTTTTGTTGATGGCCGGGTTTTCGTACTGGTTACTGCAAAATTGCATCGTTAAAATACTGGATCCTCAGTCGGCTATGGCTGTCGAGATCGGTAAGGACGTCAAGGGGAAGCTGTCCCTGGTGCTCTACCTCATTGGCATTGCGGCTACGTTTTGGAATCAGTGGATTTCGCAAGCCATCTACGTCGCCGTGGCGCTGATTTGGTTAATTCCCGACCCTCGTTTGGAAAAAGCCATGAGTAACGAATCGCATTCAGAAAAAGCTTAAGGGCCAGCGGGTCAAACCCAAGCCCGAGCAGAACGCGCCTTTAGGCCCGCTTTCTAAACACAATCACATGCTGCCAGGGCAAGCTCTTCCCAGCTCTCTCCCACACTAATTCGGGGTGCGCAACCATCTCCTTGCGGACTTGAGCCTCGCTCATTTTATGAACTTCCTTGATCGGGACCTGTGGATCTTCGGCGCGGTATTCGACAAACACCAGTTGCCCCCCAGGTTTGAGGCTGGTGATGATTGACTTGAGCATTTCAAACGGGAACTCAAGCTCGTGATAAACATCCACCATGATCGCAAAGTCAATCGACTCTTTAGCCAGGTTCACATCGTTAGACGTTCCCAAAACTGGCCGAATGTTACTCAGTGCCGAAGCGCGCGCCAGCGCCTCCAAAAACCGAATCATTTCCGGTTGCACATCGACGGCAAACACTCGACCGGTCGCGCCTACTTGAGTCGCCATTCGGCGCGACAAATAGCCCGTACCAGCACCGATATCAGCGATGGTCATACCGGGCTTTAGGCTCAGATCCTTCATCAACAAATCGGTGCGCTCTTCTTTTTCACGCTCTTGTCGCTCCAACCAGCCAGCGCCCTGCCAGCCCATCACCCCCGCAATCTCACGCCCCATGTAACGCTTGCCAATGCCATCGGCACTTGCGGGAATCTTCTCGTAAGCAGTCATTTGCGCGCACACAGGTGAAATTGCAGCGAGAGCAAAGACGACCGGCAGGAAAACCACCTGAATTCTTGAAGCGACCTGTCTTAGGAGTTCGCCCATACTTGCTACACTGCACATACGCACCTACCCTACGTTTGATTCTTTAGGCGATTCTCTCGCCCTTTTTAAACCTTGGATACTTTTAGCCTTTTCTCGAGTTTCGCCTTAGGCAGCTTTTTCAGCCTGGTGACGATTATCAACCCACCGGCGACGCTCCCGCTATTCTCGGCCCTCAGTGCGGACATGACTCGTGACGAAGCGCGCCATCTGGCTCGTAAAGCTGCGTTTTACTGCCTGTGCATTGTGTTGGTAAGCCTCTTTGCGGGTAGTCTCATTCTCAAGGCCTTCGGGATCTCTTACGGTGCGCTGCGTGTCGCGGGAGGTTTGGTGGTGGCTCTCCTTGGGCACGGCATGCTGTATGGTGACCACATTGGTCGCAAGGACGGCGGGCAGGGCGAGCAAGTGTCCCAGGAGGGCAGAGAGGCTGGCTCACCAACGCAGGCTCTAACGAGCTCTGCAAGCAAGTACGCTAACGCCGCCTTCTTTCCCCTAGCTCTTCCGGGGATCACCGGTCCGGGCACCATCGCCGTGGTCATCGGCATCTCCACCGAAATTCGTGAGCTTAATGGTTGGGCCAGCGAGGCCACCGCCTACGCAGCGACTGCCGCCGCCATGATCGTGGTCTGTACCATTGAATGGCTCATGTTGCGCAGCGCCCATCGCATCACTGCCAAACTGGGAGAAGGCGGCATTGAAGTGATGACACGCCTCATGGGTTTTTTGCTGATCTGCGTCGGGGTGCAGTTTATCGCTTCGGGCGTGAAGACCCTGATGGCCGGATAGAAATTGGTTTCCTAGTCATCCGGAATAACCCGGCGCGCGCATCTTGAATTTGCTACTCTTCTCCCCACCTAGTGTGGCGTTCCATACACCATGGCGCAGCAGACGACTCTGCATTTAAATTACCAGGAGTGTTACCCCATGACCGACGACCCCTCAAAAATAGAGTCCCTCCGCAAGGTCGCTTTGATCGACTATTTACTGCATATTTTTGGCATGGTCTTTACCTTTGGGACGCTTACCCTGATCGCCATCGTGCTCAACTATTTCAAGCGAAGTGAAGCGCGCGGCACATGGGTCGGCACTCATGTCGACTACATGATCAAGTACTGGTGGCGCTGGGTATTTTGGATGATCGGTTTGGGTATTTTGATCACTATTCTTGGCGTGCTCAGCCTTGGACTGGGCTTTTTTGTCCTAGGTTGGTTACTCGCGGTGCCCTCCATTATTTTTGTAATCCGAATGGTTTTAGGACTACTCAAGCTCAATAACAACCAACCAGTCGAAGTCTGAGAGTTCTTTCTTGAAGATAGACTGTCGGAGGATCCGCCATGAACTCCAGTCGCCGCACGCTCACTCAAACGCTCGCGAGGCGCCTCGGTGCGTTTGGAGTCTTCGGGCTTTCGGCCTGTATGTCTCCCCCAAGAAAAACTCCGGAGCACATTCAGGATGCGGGCCGCATCGCGGGACTTGCTTCGCGCGCGAACGAACCCAGGCTCATCGCCGGGCAGGCTTGGGAGTTTCAGGCCGTTAATTTATACAATGGCGTGACTTTAGGGCCTGTTCTACACCGCGTGGAGACAAGCAGCAACGAAGGCGTAAACCTGTCGCTCGTCGATGCGCGCGGCATTCGTAAGGAGCTTTTTAGCGAGCGCTGGAAGCTCACGCAAGAGGCGCATCACGATGCCACTTTGCGCTTCGAAAATCCTGTGGCCTTGATCCCCGCGCAACTCTCCCCAGGTTACCAGGAACGTTACGCCACCCGCTATGTCGTCGTACCAGAGAACCCTGCGGTATTGAGTGATCCCACCTTCAGAAACCTCTTTTGGCAGGTTTATCTTGATGTGCAAGGCTGGGAAACCTTGCAAGTTGCCGCGGGTCGCTTCGATGTCGCTCGCATACAAAGGCGTATCTTCTTCAAACACTTCGACGGCTTCCGCACCGAGTCGAGCCGCCTCGAAACGATTTGGTATTCGCCCCAACTCGGTTACTGGGTCGCGCGAGAATGGACCGGTCAATATCTTTCGCCGGGTGGTCGGCGCCGTGGCAGCTACATGCGAGAAGATTGGGTTCGATGGGAATTGCAGCGCATTCTCGGGGCGCCTACTGCTTAAATAAGACCAGACGAACTCTAGCGCCCATTGGTTTGCGCGAGACGTTCATCAAGGCTCAAAAGACTTCCAAAGATCTTGATGCCTTGCTTAATTTGAGGGTTTGAAAAACCCAATTTACGCTCGCCCTCCCACTCCCGGATGACGGGGAGTGCTTTGGCAAAAGCCTGTGGCAGCGAGGCCGTCTCGACCAGACCAAATTTGAAGAGAGCGCGCCCAAAATAGGTGAAGTCCGACTCGTTGCCACAGCCAAACGAAGTATGCTCAGAATCACTCGCCGTCATGATCAAGGTATTGTCATCCGCAAGCGCGTCGATAAAGCCGCCTGAAAAGCATGCAGAAATAATAATGACGCGATTCTTAATCCCCGACTCGTCCAAATAGCGGCGTAAGCGCGGCGCATTGACGCCGTCCAGGCTCATCGGGTCGAGCACGGCGCTAAGCTGATGGCTGCGGCTACCATGAGCCGTCAAGTAAAGGACTAGAACATCCTTCTCTGGATCCAAAATTTTACCGATGCCATTCAAAGCGCGATTTAAGTTCCCAGCCGTGGCAATCGGCAGGTGACGCAATGAATCCGCGCTGTTTTGCAATCTAAGAGATCGCCCCACCGTGTCCAGACGGGTATCAACAAGGGGATGAATCACGTCCAACTCGCGTCGAAACACGGCCTCACTGGCATCGGGGGCAAAGCTTAGAAAGTAATACTCAGCGACTTCAGGTCGCTGCGGTAGCAAGGCCGCTAGTTTCCGCTCTAAAAGATCGCGCTGCGTTTCAAACACATCTTCCTGGGCGATGCTGTCCACCACCACTTCAGGGGTATAGGCCGTCCACAGCCTGGGACCAGGCTTGGCGAGTGCAAAACCGATCCAAAGCGCGAACGGAACCATCAACAAACTGGTATGGCGTGCTGTATTTCGGATACCCCCGTAGCCTCGGCGAATCACTAGCCACATTGCCGCCATGAACCAGAGATTGAGAGCAATGATCAGCACCGTATTGGGAAGCTCCACCGGCCACTGCTGAATCCAAACCCAGAGACCATACGAGACCGCTAAGTGCCAGGACGTGAGTGCCAGCGCTAAGCTCAGGAAATACTGTGGTGCCTGTCGAAATGCAAACCAAGCCATGACAAAAGGGATTGCCAGCTCGGCCACCAAGAGCCTCAGAGCGACCCAATCGAACAAGAAGTGGGTTTTTAGACCAACATTGGTTTCAAGC
>JANLRI010000338.1:0-5138 GCA_031361565.1 Betaproteobacteria bacterium
CGCAAGTTCGGCAACTGATACGGTGCCGCCGAGTTTTGAAATAGGAAGCCGACCCAGTTGCCAGGCTTGGGTAAGCCCTGATCGGAGGCCGCGAGCAGCGGAAAGTCCAAAGGCTTGAAGGCCACGATATGGTTGAGCGCAATATAGAAATCGCCCGACCAGGCCGTCAAACTGCCGTCGCCCGCAAAGCCGGCCTCTAAGTCGATCACTCGAGGTGGACTCTTCGGCGAGCGCGCGGTTTCATCGGCACGCATCCATTGCACACGAACCGGTTTACCGATCAGGGTGGAAATTAGGGCTGCATCTGCGGTGGCATCCTCGTGACCATTACGTCCATAGCAGCCAGAGCCGTCCAAATAGAGCAAGCGAATCTTGGCTTCGGGTATCTGGGTGATTGCCGCCAACTCGGTTTGCATCGAGTGGGTGGCCTGTGAGGGTGACCACACCGTGAGCTCACCGCCTTCATATTGCGCGACCGCGCACGAAGGACCAATCGAAGCATGGGTTTGTACGGCGAACTCATAAGTTGCCTTGACTCGGGTTGCGGCATTCGCCAAAGCGGCGGGCGCGTCGCCTACTTTTTGAGTGATATCTTCCTTGGCGAGAGGTTGTTTACGCCAATACTCGAAGATCGACGCCTGATCCGGTAGCCCTTTTCCAGACGACCAGGTCACTTTCAGGGCACGTGCTGCTTTTACGGCAGCCCATTCACTACTGGCCACCACGGCCAGGAAATTTCCCTTGCGCACGGTTTGAACGAAGCCTGCGACTTGACGCGCAGCGCTATCGTCCACCGCCTGTACATTGGCGCCCAAGTCGTCGGCCCGTATCACCCGCGCATGCAACATGCCAGGCAGGCGCATATCGTGAGCATAAACAAATTCACCGGTCACTTTCGCCGGAATATCCACACGTGGAATCGACAATCCCACCACGCGATACTCGCTCGCAGCCTTGAGCGGGGCCTTGGCATCGATCGTCATCTCAACAGCTTTTTTATGGCCGCCGGTATCGCCTAGCAATTCAACATAGGCAACAGATTTCGCTGGGTCACTCTTGCTACGCACGACGCCGTTTGCCACGAAAAGTTCCGCGATCGGAAGGTTCAAGCGAGCCGCCGCCTTTTGCACAAGCGCCTGACGCGCCGTTGCGCATGCGCGACGTAACTCGCCGCCGCCTTGGGCAATCGTGAGATTGGCGCCGGTCAGCCACTGGTCGGGTGTCGTACCCGTATCGCCCATCACCATGTTGATGCGCTCGAAACGCACGTCCAATTCATCGGCGGCCATTTGCGCCATGGCAGTACGGGTGCCCGTACCCAGGTCAACCTTGCCGACGTAGACCGTAACCTCACCGTTGTCATGAAAACTAAGGAAGGAGTCGACCTTGTCTTTCGCAACATTCTTGCGCGCTTCGAGCTTCGGTGTTTCGATCAGGGGCTTCGCAACCGCCGCCTGAGCATCCCAGGCAAAGTGCACCACCAGGGCACCGGCACTGGCCTTAAGCACCGAGCGACGGGACGGAGAAAGTGTTTGATGTGTCGTGGTCATAGCTCTCTCCTTAAGCCGCAACTGCGCAGCGCTTGACCGCATTGCAAATGCGTTGATGAGTGCCACAGCGGCACAGGTTGCCCTCCAGCGCCTGCTTAATCTCCTGCTCAGACGGATTGCGTTTTTTCTTGAGCAGCGCATCGGAGGTCATGATCATGCCGTTGATGCAATAGCCACACTGCACCGCTTGCTCATCAATAAAGGCTTGTTGCAGCTTTCCGGGTTTGCCATTAACAAGAAGGCCTTCTAAAGTTGTGATTGCCTTGTTGCCGACTTGACTCACCGGTACAAGACAGGCTCTGCTCGCCAGGCCATTCAGTTGCACCGTGCAGGCACCACACTGCCCAAGGCCGCAGCCGAACTTGGCACCATTTAGCGCTAAGTTGTCGCGAAGGACGTAAAGTAGCGGGGTATCGGCATCAACATCGACTGACGCGGTCTTACCGTTGACCTTAATGGAATACTGCGGCATGGTGACCCTCTCTTATAATACGTTCAAGAAACGCTTCGAGGTCAAACTGCACGTCCGAAGCGCGGATAGACAGAATAGTAGGGAAGCGCCGACTAAGTGTCTGCCTGTGCGACACTAAATCAGTGCTTTCCTGATAAGTTTAGCGATGTTTTTCGATCGCCGTTGGCGGTGGTTGCATCCGATGAAACTTCCCTCAGGCGAATTCAAGGTGTAGCCATTCGGTTCGGCTTGCGCGACTAACGCTGTACCGATCCCGTCACCCCACCTTGCGCGAAGGGAATAATCAGTCGGATCGATTTGTTCGGATAAGGCTGAGTCTGGGCATGTGCCGGGCTGGTATTCAATAGGCTCGCTACGGCCAGAGCCCTGATCAAGACTATCGGTGTCATTCGGGTTGCACTCCGGCGCTTTTCAACGTCGTTTTCCAGCGATTCACTTCACCACGAAGGAAGATCCGAAGCGCTTCAGGATTTACCTGCTCAGGCGGATAAATTTGCGAACTCATTTCCTGAAAACGCTGCACCAGCACAGGATCTTTCAAGGCCACTCTAAGTGCGTTAGCCAGTCTCTCCATCACTGGCTTCGGTGTGCCCTTGGCCACATACATAGCGTGCCATACCGCGAGCTCGAACCCCTGCAAACCCGCCTCAGCAAAAGTCGGCACCTCCGGCACTGCACCCAAGCGTGCCTTCGACGCTACAGCAATCGGTTTCAGTTTTCCGCTTCGAATATGGCCTAAGGTGCTGGCGGGTTGATCGCAAATAAGATCAACCTGACCGCCCAGTAAATCGATTAAGGCAGGCCCCGTGCCCTTATACGGGACCGAAGTCCACTTCGAGCCAGTCACCGAACCTAGCAAAAGCTCACAGAGATGGGAGGTGGCACCGACACCCGCGTTAGAGAAATTCACTTTGCCGGGATTCGCCTTAGCATAGGCAATCAAGCCCGCCAGACTATCGCTCGGGAAATCCTTGCGGGCAACCAAGATCATTGGTACCTCGGTGACTAAGCCAATCGGCTCAAAATCTGAGATCGGATCATAGGGAAGCTTCGCGTACAAAGCTTGTGCACTTGAGTGCGCCATGTTGTGAAACAAAACCGTGTAGCCATCGGGTGCCGAGCGACTCACCCGCGCCGCCCCAATCGTACCGCCTGCTCCACCGGTATTTTCGACATTCACGGGCTGCTGCAAATGTTTCGACATGGCCACCGCCAGGATGCGCCCAAGTACGTCCGTAGAACCTGCGGGCGGAAAAGGCACAACCATCGTAATCGGTTTGGATGGAAAGTCCGTTTGGGCATTGGCGGGATTGGAAAGTACGCTCCCCAGGAACAAAGCACTGATCAAAGCCTGCGCGGAAAATAGCGCGCTAAGACCTCTCCTGCTCATGAGAATTCGTAGCGTCACAATTCGCGGCAACAAGAATCGGGCCAGAAAGGATTGGAGCATCATGTTTCGGGGCATCAAGCTCTCCTCAAGCTTCTAAATCGGGTCAGTCAACGAAACGATCTCTAGCCCGGCAGGACCACTCGCCTTATACATCTTGCTGGTGAGAGGGTCATGCCCGGCAATCACGTGGTCAGGCGACTCGGCCAGGCGTTCAATGACCTCATACGCCTCCAACATATCGCCTACGTCCATCACAATTGGGAAAGGCGAACGTTTACGCAGGTTCTCAAGGTAATGCGAGGCATCGGAGGCCAAGACGATCCAGCCCCGTTTGGTATGCACCCGCACAATTTGTAGCCCACGGGTATGACCACCCACGAGATGCACCGTAATGCCGGGTCTCAGCTCGTACTCGCCTTCGTGGAACGCCACGCGATCCTCGAAATTTGCGTAAACCAGTTCGCAAACATCGTGTGGATCGTAAGCATGTTTACAAAAAGCGTGGCGCATGTACTTGCCGGTCGCAAAGGACATTTCCCGTTCTTGCAAGTGAAAGCGAGTTTTCTTGAGCTTCGAGGTATTGCCTGCATGATCATAGTGAGCATGAGTAATCACCGTTTCTTTGACGTCTTCCAAGCGAATCCCTGCCGCCTGAAGAGAGTCAATCGGGCAGCGCAGGAAATGACGCTTACGTTGAGCTGCAGCCGCTGCGCTGAAACCCGTATCCACCAGGATGGTCTCATCGCCAGAGCGCAAGAACCACACGTAGTAATCCATTTGACTGGCTTCATCGTGCATATCGTGCGTGATGAAGTTTTCAATGCGACGTTTCTCAACAGTCGCATAACGCATGGCAAAGGCTTCCCAGGTTCGAATGCTCATCGCTCTTCCCTCTTTTCTAATGCGCGAGTTTGCCGCGTAAAAACTTATACATGGCAGTATGGTCCGCACCCGACTCCAGGCCTTGCTCGGCCTCTATCCAAGTCTCCAGACACAGTTCAGCAAAAGCCCCTGGAGTACCCATGCGCTCAATAAAGCCCCGAGCCGTTTGCAAATCCTTACGCATGAGCCCTAGCGCGAAACCAGAACCAAAAGTGCCGGACAACATATAGTTCTCCACTTTATGTTCGGTGGTGTTGTTCTTGCCAGTGGATGCGTTAAACACCTGATTGACCAAATGGGGGTCGATGCCAAATTTTTCAGCCGCCACCAGGGCTTCGCAAGCCGCCACCAGGCCCGAGGCTGAGACATAGTTATTGAGTGCTTTCACCGCATGGCCGGCCCCCGCATCACCGACGTGAACCAAGGTTTTTCCCATCGTCTGTAACACCGGAAAGGCGCTCGCCACCGCAGCCTTTTCACCGCCAATCATGATGGCCAAGCTGGCATCTACCGCGCGCCTCACACCACCCGATACCGGTGCATCGACGAAATGAATGCCTAAGGCCAAAAGCTTTGCGGCATTGTCTCGTGAGCGCACTGGATCGGAAGATCCCATATCGACCAGGAGCGTACCAGGCTGCAGGCTATTGGCCAAGCCACCGCCATCCTCCCAAAGTAGGCTGTCAACAATCTTGCTGTCTGGAAGCATCAAGATCACGACGGCAGAACCGGAGCTGCTCGCACCTGGTGTAGCGGCGGCACTAAACCCTGCGGCGCCAGAGAAAGCTTTGGCCGCATCTGGGTTCAAATCGAACCCCTTGACCGTGTAGCCAGTGCGCAGCAG
>JANLRI010000362.1:0-9842 GCA_031361565.1 Betaproteobacteria bacterium
GCTTGGATCAAGACGGGCTCGATCGCTGCGGTGAGAAGCATCGCGGGCTATGTTCGAAGTGCTTCGGGGCGAGAATATGCGGTCGTTGTCCTGGTCAATGGCCCAAAAGCGGAAGGATCGCACCTTCTTCAAGATCAAATTTTAAAATGGGTTCACGCCCAGTAATAGCGAAATTTCAGCGTAAAACCGGCCTTTTTAGGCTCAATAGCTAGTGTTTTACTAGGTTATACCCACTAGAGCTAGTGGTTTTTGCTGGCTTTTGGGCTTTTTGGGTTTGACCGAAGCGCGAATGCCGCCTAGAATTCGCGCCGTTCGAGTGAAAAGCTTGCGACCGGAGAGTCCACGCTCAGTCACTTGGCCACTAAGCTGCATCTTGAGGCTATCCTGCCTCGAGATACCCAGGATTGCGGTGAATCGCTTTCTTGAACCGGCGTAAGCCGACGGAGGTTGATGTTGAAGCAGCATCAAGTAGATAAATTCTATGGCGCACTGGTCTACGCGGTGCACATTACTCGAGCCAGTATTGCGCAATCCCCCTTCATGGGCTACGCGCTACTTGCTGGTATTTCTGTGTCGGTTTTGCCGGCGGTTCAACCTTATTTGAGACCGATGGCGCAAGAGATCGCATCGTCTGAGATGGCCGTGCAGGCTGAGCTTTCAATTCGTTCAAGCTTGAATGCCGTCGAGGCGAGTTTGCGTTCGATGACACCGGAGCCTGAGCTCGATGTGGCGGGTCTTGGATTAAGCCGGGAGCAATTGCGAGTCGCGTCCTACGTGGCCAAAAAGTATCGCGTTGCCCTAGACGAGGTGCAAAGATACGTTCGTCTCGCATTCCAAGAAGCAGCACAGCAGCGCGTCGATCCGATGCTTGTCCTGGCTGTGATGGCGGTTGAATCGAACTTTAAACCTGCCGCTCAAAGTCATGTAGGCGCACAGGGTTTGATGCAGGTTCACTTGGTGGCCCACAAAGACAAATTTGAGCCCTTTGGTGGCAAACATATGGCCTATGACCCGGCCACCAACATTCATGTCGGCATTCAAATTCTGAGAGAGTATTTGCGTCGTACGTCTTCCAATGAGATGGCGCTGAAGCATTACGTTGGCGCTGCTCATCATGAGAACGATGGCGGCTATGCTTACAAAGTGCTCTCCGAGCGAGAGCGCATTCTCGCTGCAGCCGCCGGACGCCTTGTCCCCGCGGTGCCTCTTAAAGCGCCCGAGTGGTTACTTGCCAAATGGCAGTCGCCTAGTAAGGCTTCAGAGGCTGGTGCCGACGATCTCAAAAGAGTGGAAACGAACCTGCGCACGGAAGCTTTGGTAACTCCTGGCCAGACCTCTGATGCTCCAGCCAAGAGCCTCACAACCCGCGATGTGTCGACTCCGGCAAGCGAAGGTCCAGCCGCTCCTGTCCTTGAAGACAGACCTAAGGAGATCAGTGTTTCTCCGGACGTCGTTAAGGTATCGCTAATAGAGAAATGATGCTAGGCCCGCCCAGGCTGATCAGTTGGTTTCTCAGGCCGTGCGCTGAATCAGTTCTGCAATGCGTCTGACGGCCTCTTTCATTTGTCCCAGTTCGGTGGCGTACGACAGGCGCATATAGCGCTCGGGCTGGTTGCTGCCAAAATCGGTGCCGGGCACCAAGCAGACGTTGGCCTCGATCAAGAGTTTTTGAGCAAGTTGGGTGCTCCCTACAACCCGAAGCTTTGCGCACAGCGCCACGCAGTCGAGATATACATAAAAGGCTCCATCCGGCTCAACCGGTATCTCAAAACCAAGTGAACGCATCGCTCCCACGATGTATCTTCGGCGTTGGTCGAAGATTGCTCTTCTTTGTTTATAGATCGCCATATTCTCAGGCTCAAAACAAGCCAGGGCGGCATATTGCGCCAAGGCCGAAGCACAGATAAAAAGATTCTGGGCAAGCTTCTCGAAGGTTGCAGTGAGGCCTTCTGGAACGACCAGCCAACCTAAGCGCCAACCCGTCATGTGAAAGAACTTAGAGAAGCTATTGGTGATAATGACATCGTCACCCAACTCCAACGCGGAGTGAACCTTGGCCTCCTTGCCTTCCTCATTGGAATACGACAAACCCAGATAGATTTCGTCGACAATCGTGAAGCCGCCACGCTCACGCACCGCCTCAATGATGGCCCTTAATTCTTCGAACGGAATCGATGTGCCGGTAGGATTGGCTGGCGTTGCTAAAAGTGTGCCTCGAGTCCGCTCAGTCCAATGAGTAAGTAGCAGGTCGCGAGTCATTTGAAAACGTGTTTCGGGACCTACCGGCACCAGCTTGGGAAGGCCATCAAAAGCGGCGATGAAATGACGGTTGCAAGGATAGCTTGGATCGGTCAGCAAAACCTCGTCACCCGGATTGACGAGCGCGCAACAGGCGATTGTCAGGGCCGCTGAAGCACCCGCTGTGACGACAATCCTAGAAGGCGCAATCTTCAAGCCGTACTCGTCGGCGTAATACTTGGCAATGGCTGCTCGAAGAGGGGCGATGCCCACGGCGGCGGTGTATTGCGTCTTAGGTGCTTGGGCAGCCTTCGCCAAGGCTTCAAGGACCTTGGGAGGTGCGGTGAAGTCCGGCTCACCAATACTCATATGGATCACCGGGGCGCCTTGCGCTTCTAGGGCGGCGGCCTGCTTAACCAGCTCCATCACTTGAAACGGAGAGATATTGTCGGTGCGGTGGGCGAGTTGCGGCAGTTTGTGTTGTGTACTCATGTCGCTATTCTAGTGTGACTTAGCGCACCTGAGTCTCTACAAAAAAACTAGGCTACAGCACCAGTGGATAGTAAGTCGTCAATTTCGCCGTCCAAAAATTCAAACTCTCGCAAAATTTCTCGCGAGTGTTGGCCGAGGCTAGGGGCAGGGCGAGTCATGTCGGCGCGGTTGTTGGAAAGCTTGATCGGATTGCCTAAGGTTCTAATTCGCCCCGCTTGCGGGTGATCCACTTCAACTATCATGCCGCGCGCGAGCGCTTGTTCATGCTCAAGAGCTTGAGCAATGCTGTGCACTGGCCCAACCGGTACACCGGCAGTTTCAAACATATCGACCCAATAGTCGGTAGTCTCTGAGCCGAGTGCGGCCTCCATCAGAGGGGCGAGCTGATCAATATTTTTATGTCGATTCGGGCTCAGCTTGAAACGCTCATCATCGATCCACTCGGGATGATTGAGCACTTGTGCAACGCGCTCCCAATTGGCTTGATTGGCGCCACCGATATTGACGTACCCATCTGCTGTTTTGAAGGCCTGGTAGGGGGCGGTCAATACGTGAGCCGAGCCAGTGGGTTGCGGGCTCATGCCGGTTGCAAAGTAAATGGCGGCATGCCAATAGGTTTGTTGTAGCCCAGCCTCCATCAAAGAGGTGTCGACCATTTGGCCTTGGCCGGTGCGTAGTTTTTCAATGTAGGCGGCGAGAATACCGGTACAGGCCAACATGCCTGAATTAATGTCCGTCACTGAATTGCCGGTCTTGATTGGGGGGCGGCCGGGTTCGCCAGTAATACTCATCAAGCCAGAAAAGCCCTGAGCGATGAGGTCGAACCCGCCTTTATCCGCCATCGGGCCAGAGCGGCCGTAGCCAGAAATGGCGCAATAAATCAGGCCAGGATTGATGGACTTGAGCACTTCATAGCCCAGACCCATTTTCTCGAGGGTGCCTTTGCGATAGTTTTCAGTGAGCGCGTCGCTTTTCAAAACCATTTTTTTGAAAGCGGCCTGGGCCTGTGGCAGTTTTAAGTTCATGCCGATACTGCGCTTATTGCGGTTGAGCATCAGGAAGGGCGCGGCGATACCGTTAATGAGCGGATCCTTGTAGCTGCGTACGTCATCGCCGCCAGGAAGTTTCTCAACCTTCACCACATCTGCTCCGAGATCGGCGAGCATCAAACCACAGGTGGGCCCGGCCATAATCTGGGATAGCTCAAGCACTTTTAGGCCCGCTAAGGGGCCGCTCTTTGCGCCAGACCTTTGGGCTGAAGTTTGTACTGGTTTTTGGACTAATTTTGTACCGGAATTATTGCTGACGCTACTCATCGATTATTCTGCCTTAACTTGCAGCTCCTTGACCATTTTTGCATATTTGTTTAGCTCGGCTTTGATGAATGTATCAAATTCCTCAGGCGTTTTGGGTCCCTGTGGAATGACACCTTGTGGATCGAGCTTGGCAGACACGGCCGGATCTGCTAAAGATTTCTTGATGGCATCGTTGAGTTTGGCGACGATCTCTTTGGGCAGGCCCTTTGGGCCTATTACACCATACCAATTGGTGACATCAAAGCCTTTAATGCCCGCTTCAGCAAAGGTGGGCACATTGGGCAGTTGTGGCATGCGCTTTTCCGTTGAAATGGCCAGCGGACGCAACTTGCCAGACTTGATATGGGGCAGCACAGGAGGCATGGTGTCGAAGTTCATGGTCACTTGACCGGCGAGCAAATCAATCACCGCCTGCCCACTACCTTTGTAGGGGATGTGGTTCATCTTTACATCAGTAATTTGGCTAAACAATGCGCCAGCCAAATGTTGCGAGCTGCCGATCCCGGACGATGCATAGGTTAGAACGCCCGGTTGCTTTTTGGCAAGCGCAATCAGTTCCGCGACTGTTTGCACCGCTACCGACGGGTTAACCACTAAAATATTTGGGACGAATCCAATATAGGTGATTGCAGTGAAATCGGTGGCGGCGTTATAGCCGACTTTGGTCAGGACGTTCGGAGCGATGGCATTGGGAATGGCATGGCCCATGACCAAGGTGTAACCATCTGGCGCTGACTTGGCCACAAGTTCGGCACCAATCGCGCCCGAAGCCCCTGCCTTATTTTCGATGACCACTTGAGCACCCAGGATTTCGGACAGTCTGGGGGCCATTTCGCGAGCAATAATATCGGTGCCGCCGCCAGGTGGAAAGCCGACGATGAGGCGAATCGGTTTGCTCGGCCAGCCTTGGGTCTGCGCGGTTGCGGGGCCGAACTTCAGGCCTAGACCGCCTGCCAACATTAGGTAAAGTGCGAGCAAAGAAATTGAGCGGCGATTGGTGAGCATCGAAAGTCTCCGAAAGTATTTTGATTTTTGATTTGAAATGAGTCGCAAAAATGAGTCGCAAAAATAGGTGGCAATTATGCGGCTTTTGCGAGATGGCTTGGCGATGCGCTGCTCAAACTATCCATGGCAGCGTTAACGCCACCTTTTTGATACGGGATTGCTGCAAGCTTCAGGCCCATCTCCACGCCGGCGAGTGTACCCATCAAGGTCAAATCATTGAAATCGCCCAAGTGGCCGATACGGAAAATTTTGTCGGTTACCCGACCTAAGCCTTGTCCGAGCGACATGTTGAAGTGCTCGAGAATAATTTTGCGCAGGGCGTTGGCACTGTGCCCTGCAGGCGTCATTATCGCGGTCAGTGCAGGGCTATACTCAGCGGGATTTTCACAAAGAATTTCCAGGCCCCAGCCCTTGGCCGCAGCGCGGGTTGCCGCAGCGTGTCGCTGGTGGCGCGCAAATACGTTGTCGAGACCTTCTTCCATAAGCATGGCGATGGCCTCGTGAAGGCCGTAGAGCAAGTTGGTGGCGGGTGTATAGGGAAAATAGCCCGTCGCGTTGCTTGCGATCATCTCCTCCCAGGCCCAGTAGGCGCGTGGTAGGCGAGCCGTCTTGCTAGCTTCCAGAGCTTTGGCGCTAATGGCGTTAAAGGACAGGCCCGGTGGCAGCATGAGCCCTTTTTGTGAGCCTGCAATGGTCACGTCCACGCCCCACTCATCATGGCGATAATCGACTGATCCAAGAGAGGAAATGGTGTCGACCAAGAGCAGCGCCGGATGTTTGGCGGCGTCGATGGCCTTGCGGACATCGGCAATGCGACTGGTCACACCGGTCGAGGTTTCGTTATGGACGACGCAAACTGCTTTAATTTGATGTTGGGAGTCGGCGCGAAGTTTGGCTTCAATGGCGACCGGATCGGTGCCATGACGCCAATTACTTTCAATAAAGTCTGTCTTCAGGCCAAGACGTCTAGCAAGCTTCTGCCAGAGCGTTGCAAATTGACCGGTTTCGTACATCAGCACGGTGTCGCCAGGCGATAGTGTGTTGACTAAAGCCGCTTCCCAGGCGCCCGTACCCGAGGCAGGATAGATCACGACGTGGCTCTGGGTTTGGTAGATCTTTTTCATGCCATTGAGCACGGATTTCCCGAGTGCAGCAAATTCTGGGCCGCGATGGTCAATGGTCGCGTAGACCATCGCGCGCAGCACGCGATCTGGAACATTGGTAGGCCCGGGAATCTGCAAAAAGTGACGGCCTGAAGGGTGGGAGTTAAGGCTGAGATTGCCGGATAGTTTCATGAGGAGTCCCGGGAAAGTAAGGTGGTTCGATAGGCGTACGAACTAGTGTTCGAATCGCTCGGTGTAGCGGTTATTCCATTGATGTTTTGTATTTTGTATGCAAAAATAGCGAATGTCAACTTCATTCTGGCTAGTATTTTGTATGCAAAATAATTTTATCGAAAGAAAACCGCTTCATGAAGAAGTGGCCGACCGCTTACGATTGATGATTACCGAGGGCGAACTCCACGCCGGTTCGAAGTTAAATGAGCGGGTACTTTCCGAACATCTCCAGGTGTCGCGTACGCCGTTGCGCGAGGCCATTAAAATGCTCGCCGCCGAAAAGCTTGTGGACTTAGTGCCCAACCGCGGCGCCGTGGTTGCGGCGCTTAATGCCGATACGGTTTTGCATTTGTTTGAGTTGATGAGTTGCCTGGAAGGTTTGTCCGGCGAGCTGGCCGCACAACGCTGCGACACGGCGACCCTGAGCGAGATCAAGGCCTTGCATTTCGAGATGCTTGCCGCTCACGCTCGTAGTGACCTGCCGCTTTACTACCGGTGCAATAAATCGATCCATGAGGCGATAAATCGAGCCGCAGGAAATCCCGTACTGGCCGAGACTTATGATTCCATCAATCTTAGGATTCAAGCGCTTCGCTTTCGCTCTAATTTTAATCGTGACAAATGGGATCGAGCCATGCTGGAGCATCAGCAGATGATGGACGCCCTCAGTGCAAAAGACGGCGCGACCTTACGCCTTTTGCTCGAGCAGCATCTGCGCAACAAGCGTGATGCGGTGATGGACTTGTTGCTCGCAGACGCTGCATTGAAGGCCGCATGAGCATTAAAATGAATAATAAAATCAACCCTTGCCTGAAATGAACGCATCCCTATGAACGCCCCCCTAGCTAGCCATGTTCTAAAAGCGAAGTCTTCGCCGTCTCTCGAGCGTAGTCGCATTGCGACACGCCTGCGTCGGGTTCTAAAAGGCGAGGTGTTGTTTGATGCTGCGTCGCGCGGGCGCTATTCCACGGATGCGTCGATCTATCAAGTTGAGCCTATCGGTGTTGTCGTGCCTCGGGATGAAGCCGATGTTTTGGCCACTTTAGACCTCGCTCAAGAGATGAGTTTGCCGGTCTTGCCAAGAGGTGGCGGCACCAGTCAGTGCGGGCAAACGGTGGGCGAAGCTCTGGTCATTGATCAAAGCAAGTACCTCAATAAGATCATTCATTTCGACCCGCAGAATCAAACTGTTGAGGTGCAGCCGGGTCTGGTTTTAGATCATCTCAATGCCTTTCTTAAGCCCCATGGGCTTTGGTATCCGGTCGATGTTTCCACTTCCGCCCAAGCCACCCTTGGCGGCATGGCCGGTAATAATACCTGTGGCTCACGCTCGCTCGCCTACGGCAACATGGTGCACAACGTGTTGGGCATCGATGCGGTGCTTGCCGATGGCACGCAGGAGTATTTTGGTGCCTTTGGAGCGAATGCGACTCGCGCGATGGCGAGCACGAGAACGGCGGATTTAGTCTCGCGCTTGTTTGAAATCGGTGCCAGAGAAAAAGAGGAGATTGAACGGGTGTGGCCGCGCGTCCTGCGTCGCGTCGGCGGCTATAACCTCGATGTTTTTCACCCGATGTCGGAGCGACCCTACACCGCCGACAATTCTGTGAATTTGTCGCATCTATTAGTGGGTTCCGAAGGCACCTTGGCAATGTTTCGACGCTTGCATTTAAAGCTCGCCGCTTTGCCCTCGAAGAAGCTACTTGCTGTCGTGAACTTTGAGAGTTTTTACCGAGCCATGGATAGTGCTCAGCACATCGTCAAGCTTGGCCCGGTGGCGGTTGAGTTGGTGGACCGCACCATGATCGATTTGGCGCGTCAGAACCCTGCCTTTAAAAGCACGATGGAAACTGCTCTGGTCAATCCGCTCGCGCAAACCCCAGAAGCCATTCTTTTGGTGGAGTTTGCGGGTGACGATCTGGTCGTGTTGCAACAAAAAATGAAGGCCTTGGGCGAGCTGATGGGCGATCTCGGTCTGCCCGGTACGGTCGTGGAAATGTTCGATGCCTCGCGCCAGAAGGAGTTATGGGAAGTTCGCAAGGCGGGGTTGAACATCATGATGTCACTTCGAGGTGACGGCAAGCCCGTAAGTTTTATTGAGGACTGTGCAGTGCCGCTTGAGCATCTTGCCGAGTACACTCAGTCGCTCACCGAAGTCTTTGGCAAGCATGGTACGCGTGGCACCTGGTATGCCCACGCCTCGGTCGGTACCTTACACGTTCGGCCTATTCTGGATATGCGTCAATCCGGTGCGCAAGGTGGCGCGGCCAAGATGCGTGCAATAGCGGAGGAGGCCTCGGCCTTGGTGCGCAAATATAAAGGGGCTTATTCGGGCGAGCACGGTGACGGCCTGGCCCGTAGCGAATGGGTGCGTTGGCAATTTGGAGAGCGTTTGAATCAGGCCTTTGAAGAGGTCAAGGATTTGTTTGATCCAAAGGGCATGATGAATCCGGGCAAGATCGTGCGACCTGCGCGCATGGATGATGCGGCATTGTTTCGCTTTAAGCCAGGCTATCAGGCACGCGCGATCACAACAGGTTTGGATTGGTCGGCGTGGAATGTACAGGCCGATGCTGTGACCGAGGCGGTTGGCGAGGCGGGTGCTGGAGGCGACCCCTCGCAAGGCTTCGCCAAGGCTCTTGAGATGTGCAATAACAATGGCCATTGCCGAAAGTTTGATGCTGGCACGATGTGCCCAAGCTATCGAGTCACGCGCGACGAGCAGCACCTTACCCGTGGCCGCGCCAATACCTTGCGCTTGGCTCTGACCGGACAAATTCGCCAGGAGCATCCCGATGGCGCGCAAGCTCCAGGAGCCCAGCGTGCGGTGGATCTCAATTCGCCTGAAATTATGCAAGCACTTGATCTTTGCGTGAGTTGCAAGGGTTGTAAGCGTGATTGTCCGACTGGCGTGGACATGGCTCGCATGAAGATCGAGGTTCTGCATCAACAGCGACAAGGCGGCAAGTGGCTGAGCTTTGGGCAGTGGTTGGTGGTGCATTTGCCGCGTTATGCACCGTTCGCCAGCAAAGTTTCATTCCTGATGAATTTGCGTGATCGGCTGCCAGGCGCCGCCAGGATGAGCGAGGCGCTGCTCGGTTTTTCTGCCAAGCGCAGTTTGCCGACTTGGCCTGGACGGGTGTTTACCAAACTCAGTGGTACAAACCTTTCGCGCAATGCCACAGAAGGTGCGGCCGAAGTCGTTCTTTGGGCCGATACCTTCAATAACTATTTTGAGTCCGAGAATTTGCTGGCCGCGAAAGAGGTGCTCGAAGCGGCCGGTTATCGAGTGCATTTGGCGCAACCGACCTTTAAGGATATTGAAGCGCGCCCTTTGTGTTGTGGGCGAACTTATCTTAGTCAAGGCATGCTGATTGATGCGAAATATGAGGCCGAGCGAACTTTGCGAGGCCTTCAAAAATGGATTGATAAAGGTATTCCGGTGGTCGGCCTC